>QMZM01000015.1 GCA_003663175.1 Candidatus Altarchaeales archaeon
GGCAGAAGCAGCCAAGGCGTGAGGAAATGCGTGAGGAAAAAGAAAATAGAGAAACGCAACAAAAACCAAGAAGAAAGGCAAAGGATATATGGGGTGTTTTACATATTTATTCATCCAAGAATAATACAATCCTACATGTTACAGATATAACTGGAGCAGAGACACTGAGCATAAAATCTGGAGGGATGATGGTTAAGGCTCAACGCGAAGAGGGATCGCCATATGCTGCAATGCAGGCGGCGATGAGACTTGTAGAGGAGATAAAATATAAGGGCGTTGTAGGGCTGCACATTAAGGTCAGGGCGCCGGGGGGCTATAATGGTCCAAGATACACTGGAAAGGGTGCTCAGGCTGCAATAAGGGCCATATCGAGAAGCGGTATAAAAATTGGTAGGATTGAGGATGTAACACCAATTCCCCATGGAATGGGATGTAGACCAAAGGGCGGTAAGAGGGGAAGAAGGGTGTAAAAAAATGAAGGTAAAAATTATTGAAAGAAGTAATAATGAGATAAGATTTAATATGTCTGGAGTAAATACCGCGGTTGCAAACTCACTCAGAAGAATTGTTATATCAATGATTCCAGTGATGGCAATCGAAGAGGTCATATTCTATGAAAATAGTTCAATAATGCACGATGAGATATTGGCGCATAGGCTTGGATTAATTCCATTAAAGACGGATTTGAAGACCTACAATTTTGTGTCAGAATGCACATGTAAAGGAAAAGGATGTGCCAAGTGTACTGCAATATTAACCTTAGATGTAGAAGGACCGGGAACGGTATATAGCAGAGACCTTAAATCAAATGACCCCAAGATAGTGCCGGTATATGATACAATTCCAATTGTAAAATTGATTGAGAATCAGAGGATAAGACTTGAGGCGAAGGCACAATTAGGAGTTGGCAAAGAACATATGAAGTGGCAGGCTGGTTTGGCATCCTATGAGATAGTAGATAATTCATTCAACTTTTTCGTTGAGTCTTATGGACAGATTCCAGTTGATGAACTTATAGAAAAGGCGTTTGATGTATTTATTGAACAAATAAACGAAATTAAAGACATGCTCAAGATAAAAAATTGATAACAAATGAATAACGCGGGGGTGCCCGAGCCGGTCAAACACAACATCTATTATCGCGTGGAGTTGTGGGCCAGAGGGGCACGGTTGAGGACCGTGTGGCATAGGCCTGCGCGGGTTCAAACCCCGTCCCCCGCACTATTAGGTGTAAAATGCCGAGAACAAACGAGTACGAAGATCCGAACAGATTAAGTCTGATAAGAAGATTGAAAAAATTTGGAAGGGAGAATAATGCAAGGATATGGATAAGGGTAGCAGAGGAACTCTCAAGGTCAAGAAGGAATAGGAGAGTGTTAAATCTATGGAAATTAAATAGATATGCCAATGATGGGGAAACTGTCATTGTTCCCGGGAAGGTGCTTGGTGATGGAAATTTGAATAAGAAATTAAATGTGGCAGCATTTAAATTTTCGGAATCCGCGAAAGAAAAGATAAATAACTCCGGTAGCGAATTCATGACAATTGATGAACTAATGAAAAAAAATCCTACCGGAAGGAATGTAAAGATAATTTGTTAAAATGATTGTAAATGCGGATGGACATGTCTTGGGGAGGTTGGCAAGTTTCGTTGCAAAGCAGGCACTACTGGGGAGGGATGTAATTGTGGTGAATGCAGAAAAGGCGCTTATCTCTGGGAAGAGAGAATCCGTATTAAGAGAAAATATGGAGAAATTGAGGATAAGAAATTTGGGTAATCCGAGAAAGGGACCATTTCATCAAAAAAGACCGGACAGGTTTGTAAGAAGAGCGATCAGGGGAATGCTACCAATGAGATCGAGGAGGGGGAGAGAAGCATTTAAAAGAATTAATGTGTATATTGGAGTTCCCAAGGGAGAGATAAAGAGAAGACACGACATAGATATAGATAGAGAGAAGATTGAAAACCTCGATGAGTTGAAAAAGAATTTAAGGAGTTATGTGACTGTTGAGGAGATTTGTAGGCATATTGGCTGGAATTGAAAATGAAAAAGATAGTTCATGTCTCGGGAAAGAGAAAGACATCGGTTGCAAGAGCGACCATAAAGCCCGGTAATGGTAATATAAGAATAAATTCGGTTCCATTAGAAATTTATGAGCCAGAGTTGGCGAGACTCAAGATTCAGGAACCTTTAATACTTGCATCGGATTTTATAGATTTGAATAATGTTGATATAAAGGTAAATGTTAAAGGTGGCGGAGTCTTTGGTCAGGCAGATGCCATTAGGTCATCAATTGCAAGGGGCTTGGTAGAATTCACGGGCAGTGATGAATTACTCAGGGTCTATTTAAAATATGATAGAACAATGATCGCGGGAGATCACAGACAGACCGAGCCACATAAACCGAGTCAATCGAGAAAAGGACCAAGACACAAGAGGCAAAAATCCTATAGATAAAAACCTGTGATAAAGATGATTATACCGATAAGATGTTTTACATGTGGCAAACCAATTGCGCAGGATTGGGATGAATACAACAGAAGGGTCTCTAATGGAGAAGAGCCCGGGAAGGTATTGGATGATTTGGGTTATAAGAGATATTGTTGCAGGAGGATGTTCCTTTCTCATTCAGAAGTTATAGATGAGGTAATGTTATACAAGAGATTTTAAAAGATGGAGGAGTATAACAAATTTGAAAAGGCTAGGCTAATAGGGGCAAGAGCATTGCAAATTAAGATGGGTGCCCCGGTGTTGATAGATCTGCCAAAGGGTGTTAAGAGACCCTTGGATATTGCAAAATTAGAATTTGAAAAAGGAGTATTGTTTATGACCGTTAAGAGAAAGAAGAGAAAATGAGTAATCAGGACTTGGATATACCGGATGAGGGTCTACTTGTGCCATTAGACATGTATCTCTCAAATGGAGTGCATGTCGGTCTGAAATATAAAACCGCAGGTATGCGAAAATTTATTTATAAGATAAGGCAAGATAAGTTATGCGTCTTTGATGTAAGGAAGATAGACGCGAGATTGAGGATCGCCGCAGATTTTATTTCTCGCTATAAACCAGAGGATGTCTTAGTTGTTTCAAACAGAATATATGGGAGAAGACCAATTAAGAAATTTGCGGAATTTACAAAATGCAGAGTAATTGCTGAACGATTCGTATCTGGTACATTAACAAACCCAAATATCAGTTCGTATGTTGAACCAAAACTTATAATCATCACAGATCCCGGGAGTGACCAACAGGCAATCAAGGAAGCGGCATCGGTTGGAATTACAGTGGTTGCGATATGCGACACAAATACGCGGATAAAGGATATAGACTTTATAATCCCGTCTAACAATAAAGGCAAGAATGCATTGGCTCTTGTCTACTGGATCCTTACAAGGGAGATTCTAAAGAATAGGGGGGAAGAATTTGATGCTCCATTGGAGGAATTTATTTCGGATGCCGAACCCCAGCCATATCTATTGAAATTGCAGGAAATGCAGAGAAGGAGGAAAAGGAAAAAGAAAAGGAGATAATCATTTCCCAATAATTTCATTAACGACCCTTTTAACCCCCTCAATAATTTCATTCTCATTCCTAACCTCTCGATTCTCCATTAATATACTGCCATCACATATCACGGTATCAACACAATAGCCATTTGCGGCATACACCAAGTCGGAGATGAGATCGTATCCTGGGGTAAATTCGGGTCTCTTCGGATCAATAAGAATTAAATCTGCCAATCTTCCCTCACAAATACGCCCGGCATTTATCCCTAAGGATATTGCTCCATTTATTGTTGCAATGTCAAATATTTCTCTCGCCGTCATTAATCTCGGGTCATTTCCAACCAATTTATGCCCAATTGCCGCAATCTTCATCGATTCGAACATATCAAGATTATTATTTGATGCGCATCCATCGGTCCCAAGTGAAATTAGAAGATTATATTTCCTCATCAACGAATATGGCATAAATCCGGAGGATAACTTCATATTTGATACTGGATTATGACTTACCTTCACATTTTTCTCTGCAAGAATCCTTATCTCGCTCTCACTTAACCATATTGAGTGTGCTGAGATTAAATTTTCACTCAAGAACTCGATCTCGTTTAAAAATTTAACCGGTGATTTTCCATACCTTCCCCTACAATCTCTAATCTCCTTTTTTGTTTCTGCGAGATGAAAATGAATTAATAAATTATTTTCCCTGGAATATTCTGAAATCCATTTAAGTCCATCTTCAGAAACGGTATAAACTGCGTGTGGTCCAAGAGCGGGGGTTATCTTAGAATTTTTTAAATTCTTTACATATCTGATGAAATCCTCCGTTCTCTTTATTGAATTCTCCATCATCTCATCATCAAACAAATCTATGAATGCCTCGGCCAACACCGCCCTGATCCCCATTTCCTCAACTGCCCTTGCAGTACCCTTCATATGCCAGTACATATCATTAAAGCATGTTGTTCCAGACTTTATCATTTCTAAGCATGCAAGTTTTGAGCCCCAGTAGACATGTTCCTCATTTAATCTCGCCTCAAATGGCCATATCTTCTTCTGCAACCATTCGTCAAGTTTTAAATCATCTGCGTAGCCCCTAAGGAGAGTCATTGCAGAGTGTGTATGTGTATTTATAAGGCCAGGGAGTGCAACTTTCCCCTCGGCATTAATTGTATGATCCGCCTCCATTCTCTTTCCAATCTCTGCAATTATATTATCCTCTATATAAATATCTGTAGATTTACCATTCAATTGGACATTTTTTATCAAGATCGAGTTATTTTGATTCATTCTTCCCAAACCAACTCACAATCTGCAGACTTTTATCTCTCAAAACAGCAACATCATCATCTCTCCAGAGTGGATACCTCAATTGCATAAATAAATCTGTTGAATTATCAATTCCCTTACCAGTATGAATCCTCACAATTCCACACAGTTTAAAGCCTCTTGGGAAGTGGTATATATGACTCTTATACTTGTTGTGCAGAATCCAACCGGTCATATCTGTGCAATTTCGCGAATAGATCTCTATCCATTCCTCATTTATATATTCAGATTCGGGCTTGTGTTGAGTTGTGAATTGAGCATTTATGATTATCGGTCTCTCGGCATCTGGAAATCTCACTATTGTTGAGGTGGAGGTTGTGGTGGTGGAGGATGATGTTGAGGTGGTGGAGGATGATGTCGATGACAAGATAGTGGTCGTGCTTATTTGGGACTTCATTTCTTGGGGTTTCATTTCCAGGCACCCAGTCAAAAATACTAATGAGAAAAGTATGATTCCAATCTTGTATTTCATTTTTGACACACTCTCAAGATAGGAAGAAGGAATTGTTAGACTACACAATTCCCATTCTTTGAGCCTTTGGGGATTGTCCCTCCATTTTATTATTTTATTTTACTTGGTATAAAAATCTTTCCACCGTCTTGTCCCTCTCTGTAGAATATGGCACACAAAATCAAGGAAAATCACACTCATACGTCTGAGGATAAAATTCCCTCTTATAAGAGATGCCAAGTATGGGCTAATTAGATAGTAAATCCTTATGAAGATTCTTCCGAGGGAATTTTTAGCCAATACATTATCTCTAAAATCATAGAATACCGATAATTTTTCATAAGAATCTGTGCCATAGGTTGCAGTCACTATAAAGCATTCGGATGTTAGTGAGAAAGACTCTTCAGATTTTGGCTTGACCTTTTTTACCTTCGGCTTAATAGTTGGTTTAATCTCTGCCTTCTTTTCAGCCTCCTTTTTCTTCTCCTTTATTGAGGATGGAATATATGCCTTTGTAGGTCTATAATGCTCAGCCTCCTTCTTTTTAGTTTCCTCTGGTGCAATAAAATACTCCAAGAAATCAACCCTCTTACAATTCGGACAGGTTAGGGTCCTTCTCTTTGAGAGTTTCGTGTCTATATGCCACTCCGCACCACATGTCGGGCATTTTACCTTCTTTTTTGTAGAAGGTGCCATCTCAATTAAATTTATTTTTTATCAGAAATTAAATATAATAATATTTGCCAGATTTCTTCTGTTCTCTGTCCTTTACAGAATTTGGTTTATTTGCTCTTGGTCTCCCCGTTTCGGGGTCTCTTCTAAATGTAACATCCATCTCCCTTAAAAATAGATTCATCCCCTCTCTCATATCAAGTTGTCTTGATGCATTTCCACATATCCCAGATTTTCCAGAAAATACCATCAGTTCGTCAGAGAGATAATCTATTAGCAAGATGTCATGATCGACAACGAGTAGTGATTTTTCATTATCTGTAGAGAATTTTCTCAAGAGTTTTGCCAATCTTAGCCTCTCTTCAACATCGAGATATGCCGACGGCTCATCTAAAAGGTAGATGTCAGCATCCCTTGAAAGACATTCCGCTATTGCAACCCTCTGAAGTTCGCCACCGCTCAGATCCATCAAATTTCTATCAAGTAAATGCTCAATATTGAATTTTCTAATGAATTCATCCCTCAGGTTTAAATTCCTGACAATAATATTCCTTGGCTTTATGTATTGGCGCTTATATGAAATCCTTGCCTTTATATCAATTTTATTATCGGGCTTCTCGACTCCCGCGAGTATCTTTATAAATGTTGTCTTTCCAGTAGCATTTGGACCGAGAATTCCGGTAATTCCAATCCTTATACAACCCTCTTCAGCATGTAATCTAAATCCATCATAACTCTTTTCAAATTTTGGATACTTCAATGTTATTTTTCTCTCTTCTTTCCCTTTTGCCTCTCTCACTTCAAATTTAATTTCATCTCTAAATCTGATATTCTCTGATCTTAAAAAGCCAGAGAGGTATTCATTTATCCCGACCCTGACGCTCTTTATACTGGAGACAATTCCATATGCTCCCGGAGTTCCGAAGATGACATGAATATAATCTGATAGATAGTCCAAAACGATCAAGTCGTGTTCCACGACAAATATAAATTTATCTCTTATATTTCTTATAACCCTGGCTAAATTTAATCTCTCTCTAACATCTAAATAACTCGATGGCTCATCGAGAAGATAGACATCGGCATCCCTTAGTAGGCATGCGGATATTGCTAACTTCTGAAGTTCACCACCGCTCAATTCATTTATATTCTTATTTAGGGAATTTTCAAGACCAATTTCGTTTATAATTTCATCAAAATTTCCAACCTCATCCCTGTCTCTAAGAACATCCCTCACAGTTCCCTTCACATATTTTGGAATAGAATCAATATATTGTGGTTTATGAACCGCCCTGATTTCATTATTTGCCAATTTCTCAAGATAATTTTGTATTTCTCTTCCCCTAAAATGCTCAACGATCTTATCCCAATCTCCTTGGCAGAGATTTGGCTTTAATTCACCGGATAGAATTTTCATTACAGTTGTCTTTCCAACTCCATTTTGACCAATAATTCCAACGACCCCGTGTCTTGGTGTGGGCAGATTATAAAGTCTAAATCCATTAACTCCATACTGATGAATTGGTTCACCGATTTCCTCTGGCAGATTTATTATCACAATGGAATTAAATGGGCATTTTTTCACACATATGCCACATCCTGAGCATAGGTCCTCAATTATTACTGGTTTTTTCGTTTTCTCATCTATGATAATTGTTTCTTTTCCAGTTTTAACCCTGGGGCATATTCTATAGCATAGATAATTACACTCCTTCGGCTTACATCTGTCCTTATTTAAAACTGCGATTCTCATTCTAAGGCAATGGCGTTGGGAACTTATCTTTATTAATTCTCGTTGGCGTCCCTTAGGAGGACTAATGGCACTTGGAGGTTCATCTGGTTAGTGTCACCGACGCTCTTATGTGCGATTTCAACGAAATCGCACCTTTGATCAACCTTTCTTAAAAATCTGGATAGTCAAACGATGCGTTGAAATAGGGTGGTGAGGTAACTACGAGGTGTATACTGTTATCCTCCAACTCTTTCATGTTTTCTGCATCACCAAATGTCATCTTATGAAAAGTTTTTCATATCGTTCATCTTCTTACTTTTATTTAAGATGGAGATGGAATCTATGGATATGTTTTGTTCTTTGAAACTCTGGAACACGACAAAGGACAGGTCTATTCCAAATGCCAAATGTTTTTATATTTTTCCTCTCCAATCAATGACTTTTCTGCTGACAATTGTGGAATAATTAAATTAAGCGAATCCATACTTATAATTCAAAAATATAATTCATATACTCGTTCAATCTCATCTCCGCTGAAGAGCGGTCCGTGTCCCGGATAAATCTTATCAATTCCATATTTATTATGAAATTCGATCAATTTCTCTATCGATTTTTTTAATTCCTCAGAATTACCTCCCGGGAAATCCGTTCTTCCAATCCCAAAAGCAAAAATCACATCCCCAGAGAATAGGGATCTTGATTTTTCTTCATAGAGGCAGATACTCCCCCTGGTGTGTCCTGGGGTATGTATCACCTCCAACTCGCTACTACCGAGAGAGACCTTGTCCTTGTCATAAAGCTTAATATCCACATCGATCCTTATCGATTTATCTGAAAATAAATAAGCCAATATATACTTATCATCGCCCCTCTCCATGGCTTCGGCATCAATCTCGTGAGCAAGAATCTTGGCATTCGTTTTTCTCTTTATCTCTAAGTTCCCCGCGACATGGTCATAATGACAATGAGTATTTATGATAAAATCTATTCCAATATTTAATTTATTAATCTTCTCGATTACTACTTCGGGATTTATTCCAGAGTCTATAAGTGCGACCTTCTTGTCTTTTATTAGATAACAGTTAGAGCCCTCAGAAATGCTAAATATTGGATAAATCATCATTACAATTATTTTTTATTATTCACCAATTATCTGAACCACTATCCTTCTTCTTCTTGGTCTCGTATCTAGGTTTATGGCTATGATTTGTTGCCATGTACCAAGGGTCAATTTTTTGTTTATGAATGGTACAACTACACTCGGACCGATGAATGTTGCCCTTATATGGCTTCTTCCGTTGTCGTCATGCCATGTTTTGTGGTGTTCATAGTGTATATCTGAAGGGGCAATTCTCTCAAACGCCGCCTTTATGTCCCTTTTTAGACCCGGTTCGTATTCCATCGTCGATACTGCACCGGTAGAGCCCAGCATGAATATTACCGCAATCCCATTACTAATTTTTGAATTCTCGATGATTCTCTGAACCTCACTTGTTATATCTGCGGTATCTCCATCAGCTTGCATATCGATTTCTATTTCTTCAGTTCTTATCATTTTATTCAATTATATGGGATTTTTTGTTATTTATTTTTGTTTGAATTATCCTGCCATCAAATTCTCTCCATTTCTTCTCAATCGATTTTATTATTTTCTGAGTCTTTGCCAACGCAACAACTGCCGGTCCAGTTCCCGAGAGTCCCGCCGAGATCGCACCCTCTTCCAATGCAGAAACTATGATCTCTGGATTTTGCCTTAGGACCGATGAGTAGAGGATCCCATTCATCTTCATCGCTCTGTATATATTCCCACGAAGTGCATCTCCCCATATTAATTCTATTTCATCCCTTATAAGATTTATTCTATCAAGATCTATACTTTTTGTATAGACCTTTTCATCCGGAACGAAGATAATTGCATCCAGCCTCGGCATTTTCTTCCTCTTTACCAGGATTCTTTTCTTGTTGTCAGTCACCACGAGACCTCCAAGATAGGATGCGCAGGCATCATCAAATGCCCCGGTTATTGTCACATTCGCCTTAATTGCAGAATCGACACCAATATTGATTATAAATTCATCTCCCGGCAGTACTATTGATTCCTCCTTGCTTAATGCGGAGACCGTTGCCAAAACAACAGCATTTGCGGCAACACTACTACTCTTTAAGCCCCTTGCAATTGGAATCTCGCTCTCTGTTATGATGTGGGCTCCATAATTCAAATTGAAATACTTCAATACATTTTCTGCACATAATTTAATGAGTTTCGTGTCCTCATCGGGAAAATTCTTTATCTCAGCGGTAATCTTACCCGAGTTATTGAGTTCTACCTCAGCCTTTGTCTTTAAATTTAATCCAAATGCAGATCCCTTCCCAGTTGCGATTGCATTTACTACTGTTGCAGCACCATATGCTATTGCCTTACCAATCATCTTAATTATCTCCTATGCTCCAATTCATTCTCTACATATTTAATTTCCCTTTTAAATTCTCCGATTATGTACCCAATCAATGCCAATACTGGAAAGATTTCAATTCTTCCCGCAATCATCTGAAATATGAATATTAACTTAACTATTATGGGTTGATCCGTTATATTTATACCCAAATTTATACCGACATTTGATTGAATCGATGAAGATATTAGTAGTGCATCAACTAATTCATATTCTGGATTATAAATTAGAAAAATTAATGAACCAATTGCAATTAGTGCAATGTATATGAAAAAGAATAATGATATAAATCTTAAATCTTGGTCATCAAATATCCTTCCATCAATCTTTAATGGTAGTACCGCGCTCTCGGGTAGAGACGATTTCCTTATAATCCACCTGACCGCCTTTACGAGGACCCCAAGTCTTATCCACTTCAAACCGCCGCCAGTTGAGCCCGCTCCGGCCCCTATTATCATCAATAATATAAGCAAGAATTTTCCAGCGTCTCCCAGGTCTTCCAAGTTTGCTGAACTATAGCCCGAGGTTGACATCGCGGATATCACTCCAACAGTGCTTTTATATATTGAAGTTATAACATCATTTCCATTTATCATGAGCAATACTGTGAAGATAAAGACGGAGAACAATGAAACCACAAATGCGGTCCTTATCTCAAGGTTGCAGAGAAACCTCTTGATATTTCCAGAGAGGAGGACATAACCAAGAGTGAATGGTATTGCCCCAATGGTCATTATGAGTAGCAAGACAAGTTCAGATTCCTTGTTTACATGAAAGCCAAGATCATTTATTATGAAGCCTCCAGTTGCAAGCATACTCATGGTTCCCGTTATTGCATAAAATAGACTCGTACCAAGTAGCCATAACACAACCGTCCCAACAAATGTATAGAAGATGTACATCCTTAATATGAATCTTGCGGTATGTTCAACGCTTGGCAGAATTTTTCTGTCGCCATGCTCCATTCTGTAGAGATACACCGTGGAGATTCCACCCCTGGCGAGTGTTGAGAGAAATATAACTATTATGCCCAATCCACCTATCCATTCCCGCAGTGTTCTGAGAAAGATTATGCTGTATTTATATTTCTCTGAATTCGGATTGAGCATCTCATTGCTCATTGTTGTAAAGCCGGCGGTCGTGTAGCCTGAGATGCTGTCAAAGTAGCAATTTATAATTGAATCCATGTCAAATCTTTCTGTTTCGAAGAGTAATGGGAGTGATGCAAATAGAGAAAGGATTATTAGACCCAGTGCAACAAGTAGCATAGTGTCGCCAAATTCGAGTTCGCTCTTCGGAAATCTCATAAGGATCGCACCAAATAGCCAAGATGATGCACCCCCCACGAGGAATGGAAGTATTGGTTCGTTGTATAGAATTGCGATTGGAATCGGTATCAACAGTAGAATTCCGTTCAGGATAAGGAAAACGCCCAAATACCATAGGATGTGCTTCAGATTCATCTTTTAATTCATCATCTTTTTAATTTATTAATCCATTATCCAGTAATTTTTTATAAATAGAAAGATACTCTGCATGACCCCATGTCAGTGGAACAACCCAGAAGACGAGTCCTTTTTTGTATTCTTCACTTCTCATTACCCTCTCGGCCTCTTCCCTTCTGCCCACATGAGAATATCTTCCAACCTCGATAGCCTTCGCCCTCCATTTAAGGAATCTCTCCCTCGTTGATACATGCTCGGGAATTAGATAATTTCTGTTGTATTTCAAAAACCATCTTATATATTTCTCAGATTTATCATATCTCCCCAGATCTAGGTAGTACTGAGCCATCCATCCAGTATACATCGAGTAGGGTCCATAACCACCATTATTCCTTCCTTCTTCGCCATGCTTTTCAAGATATCTATTAATTCCGGTTAATTCGTTATCCCATAGCCTCTTCTCTATATTCTTTATTGTATTTCTGAGTATCCTTTCCCTAACACTCAAGCATTTTGTTATATATGGCGCAATCTCTGCCACATCCGGGTCTGAGATTAGATGGCTATTTGTAACCTTTATAAATTTGCTATCCATTATTAATCTCCTTGAGATGCCTATCCATATATCCGTTGCGAGATCGTTCCACTCCTCTACCATATCCCCCCTTTTGAGTTCCTCTGCAATTTCTGATGCCGCTTTAATTCCCGCATAACAGGTTATGTTGACCCATATCTCAAATCCCGATTCCATTGGTGGCCATTCATGGATGCTGTTTAGAGAGAAGAGAAGCCTTTCCTCATGGATATAATGCTCCTTTATGAATTTAATTCCCAATTTGATCGAATTCCATGCATATTCAAGAAATTTCTTATCTTGAGTTTTTTTGTAGTATTCATTTATCATATAGAGCACTAATCCATTGCAATCCAACTGCGGGGGTCTGTACGAGGCCGGGCTACCATCTTTATTGTAACGTTGGGTCCATTCACCTATCTCCATCTGAACATCTATCAAGAATCTCAATGATTTCCTTACCTCTTTGTACATTCCAAGTTCATTCATCACTCTGAGGATCAGGCAGGTATCCCTTGGATAAATATATGGGTACCTCCCAGTTTTAGGGGATGCCAATATGCCACCATTCTCTAAGTAAACGGAATCTATCACCGATAGACTTTTCTTATTTAATTTCCTCAGTTCTTCCTTCTCACTCTTAGTAAACATTCTAATCCCTCAGGAATATCGACTTTATCTTATCAATTAGTGATTTCTTTTCAATAATCTTTTCTCTCATGATTTCCCTCTCATCCTTTATAAATACTGGCTTTATCTTCTCAATTACCCCCTGTCTTTTTTCTCCGAGTTCAGAATTTATTTCTCTTCCCAGTACTCCGTGCTTTGTTTCCCTCGCTCGTATATTTACAACTATTGGTTGTTCAACTGGTTCACCAACAACCAATGCCTGACCAACCGACAATTCTTTAATTATGTTCTCCATTCCGGGGGTAAAGCCCTCAATTGATTGACTTATTGCCTTTAAATCATTTGGATTTGTTACCTTCAAAATTATTTGAGTATTGCACTGGGATAATACATTCTTATCGATCCTTGCGGGTCTCTGAGAAACAACACATAAATGAAAGCCGAATTTCCTGCCCTCAGATGCGATCGTTCTAAGAATTTGGGAAGAAAACGCATCACCAAAACCCCTCTCCGGACAGAAGTTGTGTGCTTCCTCAATTAAGAAGAGAAACCTGGGAATTTCAGATATCTTTATTGAATTGAATAAATCGGTTGCAATTCTCGTAAGAATTAATTCCTGAATTCTCGGCTCCGTGCCCTTGAGATTTATTATCGTGAGTTGTCCCCTTCTGACAAGCTGCTCCTTTGTTATTGGCTTGCCCTCAAATATCCCGGAATTCCTTAGCGTTTCTAATCCAGAGATTACCTTCCACTTTGAACCACTCTTGTCTAAGCGAACCGCGTTTATTATATCTTGGATCGTATACTCCTGATGCTCCAGTCTTCTTAACGCATTATAGAGAATCTCCTTTTGCTTATCGTTTAATTTCATTGGCATTATCTCAATTAATTCCTCCAGGGAGAATTGAGGCTTTAATGTTAATTTTTCAGCATCCGGATTTATTATTATATTTGCGGTATATTCCTTTATCTGTGCATCATAAGACCTCGGCTTAACATTAAATTTTAGCATTGCATCATAGTCATCGTTCTCATACCTCAAACTTCCATACTCGCCATGGGGATCGATGATAACGATTGGAAAATCGTTCTTTAGTAATTCCTCCAATATAACCCCCACAGTATAACTCTTTCCGGCTCCGGTCTTTGCAAGAATAGATATGTGCTTTCCAATCGTCTTTCCCACATCTAAATACACCGGAACATTATGACCCTCTAATAAACCAAGATAAATGCTATTTTTCTTTGATTTTCTAATACCGAGGATATCCATGATTAATTCCCTATCTGCGGTATATACCCTCGATTTTGGCTTGAATGGCGTCTTGGGTATTAGAATCTGATTATTCTGTTTGTAGCCAATTGCATACGCACTGGCCATTAACACCTCCTCACCCTTATTATTAATGTATCTCTTCATATCATCAATTCTTGCTAACACCCATCCATAGGTCTCATGATTCACCTTTATAAAACTTCCCCTCTCAACATCTGCCGTAGATAATTCGATATTGAATTGTGATGGCTTTACTTCTCCAGAGATTACACCTACAAACCTCATTTTATTAATGATATAAGTATCCTAATTAATATTTATGCTCTTCAACACCAGAAGATTGATAAGGATTCAAGAAAGGCTGGCGAGGAGAGTAGTCATTGAAGATAGAATTCCAGAAGAGATTAATACAATTGCCGGCGTTGACCAGGCATTTATAAACGACGATATCTTGTCATGTATGGTCCTCTTAGAATATCCGGATATGAATATAATAGAAACCAAGATTTCAAGAATTGGGGTTGAATTTCCATATATCCCCGGATTTTTGGCATTTAGAGAGGCTCCAGCCATACTGAGCGTATATAGAAAATTAGAGAAGAAACCAGATATCCTGCTTGTAGACGGTCATGGAATTGCACATCCCAGGGGAATTGGAATTGCAAGCCATGTTGGAGTTTTGCTGAATAAGGCAACGATCGGCGTTGCGAAGAAAGTATTGGTTGGAAATTATGAAATTCCAGAGAATATCGGAGAACATAAAAATTTAATCTATAATGGCAAAGTAGTTGGCTTCGTATTTAAGAGTAGGTATCGCTGCAATCCAATATTCATTTCTCCTGGACATAATATATCACTACAAACGAGTTTGAAAATTACTAAGAAATGCATTAAGAATCATAAACTTCCGGAGCCGATCTTTCTTGCTCATAGAATAGTCAATGAGTATCGAAATAATTTTTAATCTCAAAATTCTATATAACTTCTATGGCGATCTATCACGGAAGGATAAAGAAGGGTAGAAAGAAGAGAAAACACTCAATTGGTAGAGAGCCGGCACTCACATCAATTGGAAAAGAGAGGAGAAAAATCATTAGAACAAAAGGTGGGGGAAAAAAGGTAAAATTAATCTCATCGGAGAGTGCAAATGTCATAATTAATAATAAATGGACCAAGTGCAAGATACTTCAACTCGTTGAAAATCCCGCAAGCAGGGACTTCACAAGAAGAAATATCATAACGAAAGGTGCGATCCTGAAGGTAAAAACACCCAATGGAAAGGAAATCGATGTTAAGGTTGTCTCAAGACCTGGACAGGATGGAGTTATTAATGCGATTCCTTTATTATGATTTACTTCTTCTTTTTTATTAAATATTTTATTTGATAATAAGAAAAATGACGAGGAAGATAAGAATCTTTGACACGACACTCAGAGATGGGGAACAAACCCCGGGGGTTGCACTCGATATAGAAAAGAAACTCGAAATTGCGCACGCATTGTCAGATTTGGGTGTTGATATAATCGAGGCGGGATTTCCGATAAATTCTAAGTCTGAGTTTGAAGCGGTTAAGAGAATTGCCAAGGATATAGACTCCAAAATCTGTGGTCTTGCAAGGGCATTAAAGCAGGATATCGACAAATGCATAGATGCAGATGTTCATATAGTTCATACATTCATCTCCACATCCCCACAACACCTGAAATATCAGATGGAAAAGAGTGAGGATGAGGTCTATGAAATGGCAGTGAATGCTGTCGAATATGTAGTTGACCACGGTTTTACTTGTTTATTCTCTCCGATGGATGCGACGAGAAGTGATTTGGGATTTCTCCTTAGGGTATGTAAGGGTGTTGAGAATGCTGGGGCAAAGATAATAAATATTCCAGATACTGTTGGAATTATGTATCCATCGGCAATGAAGGAATTCATATCAAAGATAAGAAGGGAGATAAATGTTGATTTGGATGTTCACTGCCATAATGACTTCGGAATGGCGGTCGCAAATACACTCGCGGCGGTTGAAGCTGGGGTTAATCAAGTACAAGTTGCTGTGAATGGACTCGGCGAGCGTGCTGGAA
>QMZM01000016.1 GCA_003663175.1 Candidatus Altarchaeales archaeon
CAAGTAAGATATGCAATAGATAATTTTTTTACTGTATTATAAAGTTGGGTTCACATGGTAAGGTTCTGAATAAACGTTTTTGGGTTTGTTGTAATGCGTTCTATGGGTTCGTAGAACCCACAAATATCCGTTGCGACACGACAGACCTTCGGTCTGGCGTGTGTCGGAGCTTTGCTCCGCCACATGATCAACCTTTCTGAAGGTTGTTTTTCATGAGATATATTTTCATATTAACCACTTCCACAAGGGCAGAACCTTTATCTTTTTTCCCTTCTCCTCAATAGTATATTCCTCATCCCAAGTTAATACTAGAAGGTCTTTGCATTTTAAATCCCTGCTCGCTTTTAGCAATGCTTTTATCTCTCTCTTCCTTGTATCAAAATCCTCTAAAGAATAACAAACTTGGATTAGTTGTTTAACATTCAGACCTTCTTTTATTACAAAGTCTACCTCTCTTTGTTGATAATCCCTCCAATAAAATATACTAGAAATCTCTCCTTTACTTTCCTTTCTCTTCAATTCTAAGAAAACAGCATTTTCCATCAATCTTCCCAAATCTTTCTCAAACCTTGTTGATATAGAATAGTTTATCAATCCCAAATCATTCAAATAAATTTTTGGTATAGAGAGCAGACTCTCTCTTTCCGAGAAACTGAATTTTTTAAGGAAAAAACAGAACATGGAGTCCTGTAAAGCATAGGAATATTTGTACAAAACTTTTTTACTTACTTTTATATCTCTTGACTTTAAAATGTTAAAAATTCTGTTTATGGAAAATTCCTTGGCGAAAGAGGGGAGCATGAAGGTAATAATCATCTTGACCAAATAGGGATGTTTTATTCTAAATCTCTCAACCACATCTCTGAACACAACTAAATCTAGGTAGTCTCTAAAAAAAATTTTCTTATTTATTTCGGTCAGAACCACATCTGGAAAACCACCATCCTTTAAATAAATCCTCAACAAATTTTTTATTTTACTTTCCGTTCTGCTCGAGATTTTATCTGTATCGATCTCCTTTAAAGCAATTATCTCTTTAAAAGAGAGTGGTAGGACTAAAACGGAAATGCTTCTCCCTCTCAGCTGTGTTGCAATTTCTCTGCTCAATAATCTTGATGAAGAACCCGTGATAAAGATAAAATACCTTTTCTTTTCAAATAGCGTGTAGACAAAGGTTTTCCAGTTTTCAAATGCTTGAATTTCATCAAGAAAAACAAATCTCGGCTCCTTCCCATAAAGTTCGTGATGATAAGAAATAACTTTTATTAATTCCCCTCGTTCCATAGCCTTAACATATTCATCCTCAAAATTTATGAAAAGAAAATCTTCATCCCTCAGATTTTTTGTTTTTATTAAATTGAAAATCGAATAGGTCTTTCCAGCCCTTCTAGGCCCTATAACACTTATTATAAAATTTTTGAGAATTGGAAATTCTATGAGTCTTTCCTTTACTTCTAGTTCCTTGATTTCTTCCTTTTTATCAAGCAAGTATTCTCTCATGTATATTATATGGGAAAATATTATATAAAAAATTTATCCCTATAGGAAACAAAACTGTAAAGTTTACGATTTCACAGACCAGATTATGAGATTATAGATATCTGTAACGACTCTATCAATAACAACACATTCTTTGTTTGATGGTCATTTTCTATCCCTTATAAGCCTCCTATACTGCAGCATCTTTTTCCTCTCTTCTTTGTCATAGATGCCATTTCCATAGTATTCTGCCAACTTCCTTATCGTTTCCCTCAACTCAACCATTAGAAATGTAGATTTTTTCTTAAATTCTTTCCTAAGATATGACCATGGTTTGGCCTGCAGAACCTTGGCAATCAATATCTCCTCCTGCAATCTACTTAGTCTTGGCTTTTTGTTCGACAGAAAGTAATGTCTCGCAATTTTATATGCAACATCCCTGCAGGTCTCTAATGTCAGGGAACTGAAGGCATATGCAAAGAATCTCTTCCACTGAATTTCACTCATTTCCAATTTCTCATCTCTCGTCTTGAACGAACTCAATATTTTTAATGCCAAATCCGTCTCGAGATTGAAGTAGGGATCAACTAGGGAATCTATAAATTTGATTCTGAATTCATCTTCAACCATATCCAAATATTTCTTACAATTATCGCTTAGTGGTTTGATCACTATGGTCGAGAATTCCCCTGTCACTGGGTTTTCCATTGGAGAGATATGAATAATTCTATAGTTATTCCTTAACCAAAAATTCAAAAGTTTGGGAGTTGCACCAAAACTTGCACCGACCCAGTCATAGCCATTATCCCTCAATTCATTCTCTAAGAATTTCAACGCCTTACTTCCAATTCCCCTTCCGAATAAACTTGGGTGAACTGCTATCCTAACGATCCTCTTTCCCTTGAATCTTCCGAACTCTGGGATTCGGTAGTGTTTTATTACTCTATCTGGAATTAGATTTCCAGAATATATCCTTCCCAAATACATCTCGTATGCAACCTCTCCAAGAGAACCCTCTTCTGCCAATTGTATCGAGGCAATTGGGATATTTTTGAATTTCAGAATTCTTATCGAGTGATGTGGTGCATCACATATAACTCCGAAATCATTTGGATTATTCCTGTAATGTGCATTTATGAATATTCCAAATATCTCCTTAAGCAATTTCTCATTTCTGAATAATAAATTCTCAATTTTTACCCTTTCGTATCTTATATCCCCTAAATTGATCTCAGGATCTATATCCGGAGGTTCGGCATCGAGCAGTAGCACCCGGAACAGGAATTTCTCTATTTCATCGTCCTTGCTATATCTTATCGGCTCCGTCATCTCATACTCCAAGAAATTAGAGGTCTTTTTCCTCAATTTCTCCAAAAATCTTATCTGAAAAACCCTGCCGCAACCCTCATAACCATGAATTGTAGTTGAATAAAAAACGATTGGCGAAACCTTCAGCGAAGCCAAAAGCAATTTGATCGGGATCGATGCCGCCTCATCAACTATGAGTAGATCCGCCCTTGAGAATCTTACCTCATTTGGAGAGAGATACTCGATCCTAATCCTCTCGGAGGTTATCTCATTCTTAGATTTTTCCCTAAATTCCATTCCCAATTTCTTACATCCCCTCTTGAAGAATCTAAAGAGCTCCAAAACATTTCTGAGTCTTGGAGATGTCACATTAACATTGAATGTCTCATATTTCTCATTTCTTTCCAAATACTTAGAAATCGCAGCCAGCATCAGACCAAGAACACTTGATTTTCCTCTTCCACGATGCGAGGTTAGGACAAAGACACCCCTCCTCCTTTTTAGGATATTCGCACTCATCGATAGAAAATTTACTTGGTCTGGTGTCAAACAGAGTTTATAAATTTTTCTGTCGAAGATTCTATCTTCCGGAATTTCAATCTTCTCTCTCAACACAGATTTCTTCTTCGGAGTTATTCTCTTTATTATTTCTCCGTTCTCAAAGATAGCAACCCCTCTGCTTTCAAACAACTTTTCCACAAACCATCTATTGAAATTTCTCCTCGCATCTTCAAATTCATACGGATAAACGACAAATTTTTTATGAAGTAGTGTGATTATATTCTTGAACTTCTCCATCTCCGGTACCAGGAGCAGGATTATCCCTGGACCTCTAACGATACTGATTAACCTTCCAAAATCATTCGGCAATACTCCAAGTCTCATGTCCATGACAAGTATGTCGAATGTTGTTCCCAGCAGGTCCTCACTTGCATCATAATGAAAAAATTCGCATTCCATGTCAGTATTCCTCAAAATTTCAACAAATGCGTTTCCATTTAACTCCGATGAAACGAAGCAAAGTTTCTTGCCTTTAAATTCCCTTTCTATGGGATTTATGCAAAGTTTGAACATCTCTCTCGCATTGCCCGCCAACACGATCAATCTCCTTTCCTTGTTTCTCTTAGCATCCAGGATACATTTTTTAACCTCGTCGAGCATTTTTAACTTAAAAATATTGGAATTAATTATGAATTAATTTTAGTTCTTTAGTTCAAAAAATTGAAATGGTCAAGAGAAAGAGATTAAATTTTAGGAAAAGGTACAAGGATAAAATCCTATCTGGAATGAAAAAAGCAACGATAAGGCTCGGCAGGGTTAAGAAATACGGGATTGGAGATGTGGTGGATATATATGCCGGAGATGAAAAAATCTCATCCGCAGTAATTTCAAAAATAAGGTATCTCAAATTTAAGGAACTCACGAGGGAGGATGTGATGAAGGATGGATTTAAGAGCAAATCTGAACTTAAAAGGGCATTAAAGAAAATCTATAAAAAGGAATTCAAATCCGATTCTGATTTAACGCAGATAGAGTTTATACTACTTTCAGTATTTTAACTATTATTAAAAAAATATATTTATCCAATAAATATGCAATAAAAATATTTGAATGGGGTTGATGAAAAAATGAGGGTTAAGATCGAGAATATTGTTTCTTCCATAACATTGGGTCGGGATATAGATCTCGAGGAATTTGCAAATTCTGTCGATGGTATCGATAATCCAGAGAGATTTCCCGGGGTGATATTTCGTCTGCAGAAGCCAAAGTTGGCAATGCTGATCTTCAGAACCGGTAAGGTGATATGCAGTGGTGCAAGGTCGAGAGATGAAATCAATATTGCGGTAAATGAATTGCTGAATAAATTTAGAGAGGCGGGAATTACAATAAGCAGAACACCAGATATTGAGATTCAGAACATAGTCGCTTCATCGAGCCTTGACTTTAGAGTGAATCTAGATACCCTCGCAATAGAGTGCGAAAATACGGAATATGAGCCAGAACAGTTCCCGGGATTGATATTCAGGCTCGATAAACCGAGAACTGTGATGCTCGTATTTAGATCCGGAAAGATAATTGTAACTGGAGCAAAGACGCCACAGGATGCCAACATGGCAGCGGAGATAACGAGAGACATAATAAGAAAAACCTCTGCAGTAATCGAGGAATAAATCGAGGAATAACAGCATATCCCAGATAATATCCCAGATAAACCCATCACAACTCACGGTTGAGGTATCGAGATGGTATGCTGTTATCCACATTTCAATTTCTGTCTTGATGGATAGAATTGATCATCTTATATAACTCGGTCTCTCCTCCATAAATTCTTGTTGTCTCTCGATCGCCTTCTTCTGCTCGGATATGATCTTACTCATTCTACTCATTTGATGCTCGGTTTCCTTTGCCTTCTCAGCCAATTCCGTCATGTCGATATCTATGTCAAGAATCCTCGTCAAAACCCTCAACACCGCCTCGGCAGATTTGGCATCAATTATCTGCCCGTGGGTTTCACCCATCAGGCATACGCCCTCAATATCCCTCTGCATTCCCAAGCCAAGTAATAAGCCAGAGGCGCCAAATATCGCACCCCCTCCCTTAAAGATTATCCCATATTTTCTTAATTCCTCCACAAGCCTTCTATTTGTTGCGGCACCAAAAACCCTGGGTCTTTTTGTTATGCCTCCGGTTCCAAAACCTCCCAGGGTAAATATTCTCATAACATTAAATTTCTCGGCAATATCTAATGTCTTTTCAGCAAGTTGATATTGACTGTCTGGAGTTATTCCCTGGAAATCGCCAACCAATAGAATCAAATCATTCTTTTCACCGATCCAGTAATAAAATTCCATATTCACGAGTTTAACGGTCCCGTCCTCGAGTATGGAGACCTGGGGCGGCAGAAACGGCGAATACATCTCTATAAATTTCTTTGCCTTTAATTCATCGAGCATGTGATCTACAGCCAATTTTCCAACCAGACCAATCCCAGGCAATCCCTCGATCAATATGGGATTCTTGAGCTTTGGCTCCTCTAATATTTTGACAATAACATAGTCCATTTTTAAAATTATTCCAATAAATTTATTTGAAATGAAAGATAAAAAACGATCAAATCCTCTTAGTAGATACTTCTCGATACTTGAGGGGAATGAAAAGGCAAGGTATCTATTGTGCGAGAATCTCGAGGAGAAAATTTCAATTGCCAATAAAATATTAGAAAAATGTCACTTCTGCGAGAGAAGATGTGGTGTGAATAGATTGGAGGGAGAGAAGGGTTACTGTGGTGTTTTAGAATCAAGAATTTCATCGGAGTTCATTCATTGGGGTGAGGAACCAGAGATAATCCCATCATACACAATATTCTTTGCAGGTTGTACATTTAGATGCGTCTTTTGTCAGAATTGGGATATAAGCCAATTTCCATCAAATGGTGTTCATATAAAGCCAGAAACCCTAGCAAATATGATTTCCTCCGCAAGTGCAAGAAATGTAAACTGGGTCGGCGGTGACCCGACACCCAATCTGGCTTACATTCTCGAGGTTCTTAATAATTTAGAGAGGAATATCCCTCAGGTATGGAACTCAAATATGTATCTAACTAAGGAATCTATGTCCCTCCTGGATGGAGTTATAGATGTCTATCTAACCGATTTCAAGTATGGCAATGACAAATGCGCGGAGAGATTATCCAATGTAAGAAATTATTGTAGTGTTGTGAAAAGGAATCACAAGATAGCTAAGGAGCAGTGCGAGATGATAATAAGGCACTTGGTAATGCCGAATCACTTAGAGTGTTGCACATTTCCAATCCTCGAGTGGATTTCGAGAAATTTGGAGAATGTGAGGGTCAATGTAATGGCTCAATACAGACCAGAATACAGAGCAATGGAATTCGAAGACATTAATAGAAGATTAGACATGAATGAATTCAGAGAGGCAATTGAATTTGCAAGGGAACTGGGTCTGGATTTGGTTAGAGGGTAGATGAAAGAATTACCGCTTTAAAAATTCCCTGAGAATCCTCTCAACAGATTTTGAGATATCCTCCTTGATCCTATTTGCGGCGATCCTTATTGCGGTCATTTGGTCTCTCTGAACCACTATGCTAAATGCTCTGGAGTCGGAGATGAATAAGCCCTCATCAATAACCCTTATCACTATGCCGGATTTATCTACATAGGTTGTCTTTTCATTGCCATTTAGATACGGCTCGAATATACTCCATGGAAGTGTAATGCTTCTGTTCAAATCCGGTCTATAGAATGTTATCCTTGTTAGTCTCTTCTCCAAATCTGCAGTATATTCAAAGTCTATATTAACCTCATATGTGGTCTTCCAGTCCTTGATTCCCCTTCTGAATCTGAGCACATTCATCTCGGCCAACCACCATCCATTACAAAAAACCCATTGCATATAATTTTTTTGATGCGATTCTTATATCATCTGGAGTTATGGTTTTCCTACCACAACTATTCGCGATCTTCTTGGCACTTATCGTTAGGGTTTCGATGTATTTCTCTGCCTCAAGTGCAGTTAACCTTATTGCATTTATTGATACCCTATCGGCACCACTATTCCTCATAATCCTCTCGATCGGTGCTAATGGCAACTCCGCCATTTTGAAGGGATTAATAAAATATTGAATCGAGAATTTAAAAGATATTTAGATTTTTTTGTTTGGATATTCAGCATAATCATTTAGCATTAGATAGATTCCGACATACTCTGGAACTTTAACGATTCCTTTTTTATACGGACCAAATCTCTGTTCGTTCATCTCAAATCTTGGAATTTCTGACTTGATTCTGATCCCAATTAATTGTTCAGAAAACGCAATTGCATCAGTTAATGGATTAAATTCTGTCAATTCATTTGCACTTATTTTCTTTGCAATTAGACCCGAGCCGGCGTGGAGCGTCTCCGGGAGCCTTATGAGTCTCGTCTTGTCTATTGTGACCATCCTGTCTGCGTGTCCAGTCAATCTTATTGCATTCTCCCTGATGACCCTTTCCTGTATAATTCTGCTGAAATTTAGATTCACAACGCCATCCCATCTGCCATTCTCCAATAATCTGATGATTGTGTTTCTATCCTTCGCAATTCTCTTTGCCTTTGTCTCTCCTATTCCATTAATCCTCCGCAATTCCCTCTCTTCCAATCCTATAAATTCCATCGCAGCATTATATATCCTCCTTGCCCATCCCAGAGAATCACTTCTCGGACCCCTAATTATGGACGGCATTCTGTAGTTATCTGTTACCCCCTTCGCGATCTCTGGATACATGAAGCACTCTATCTTCAATCCACTTCCAGTTATATAATCGATGATCTCCCTTCTTTCATCGCTCTCCAGATTTCTGACACTGGCGTTATTTACATGTATATGGTAGCCCTTTGTTCCCGAGAAATTTATCCCAATTTCATTTATAGAGAATCCAAAATCAGATGTTAGGAATTCTATGAGATTTATTGCATTTTCCTTCACACTCTCAAGCCTCTCCAAATTTATAAAATCCATATCAATATCCAAATCGAAAACGAGATCACTACCCAACCATCCCTTGTTACTCATTGGCTGATTCTCTGGGAATTCATAGTATGCTATTGAATATGAAATGTAGAATGGAGAATCCCTCCTTAGAAAATTATTCAGTTCACGCTCCGTCTTAAATGATTTGTGCCTTATCTTTATCTTCGATTCCAGGGTTCCTACTCCAAACTCTCTTCTTTCAATTTCATTTGGTGCCGGAATCCTGTTTTTACAGTAATATTCCCTGAATTTCTTCTTGAGAAATATCCTTGTGTCTATATTCATGAATAAATTTTATTCATGAACAGAAAAAAATAATTCTGGATTTATTTTGATTTTGGATGTAGGGCGTGTCTTATAGCATCCTCTATTGCCAACTCCTCCTTAACAATCAGCGTTAGGACCTTTGCGAGAACGAGGAGTGTTATACCACCACCAATTAGAAGGAACACAGCCTTGACATCGGTTGGCTTCAACACAAACGCCAACGCAGCACCTGCCGCGGGAGCATGTTCGAAACCCGTCACGATCATCGCCAATATTGTGATACCAACCGCGACACCACCAGCAATCGCATAATTTAAATGCTCCTCAAAGCTCAGCATTGGTAGAAGATATTCTATTGTTGCGTAGCCAAAGAATCCGGCGAGCGGATACGCTCCAAGTATGTTTGGCATTGATGCCTGTTTTGACCTCGGAGTGACATACACGATATAGGTCGATGAACCAAAGCACGCAAATATAATACCATAATCAGATATATTCCAGACGATTGCCATTACAAATATCGTCAATCCCGCAAGAATTGCTGGGAATATGAAATAACCTCTTTTTCCCTTCAAATAATCTGGACCCTGAAAATGATTTTTCATCTTGAATTTTTGAGATTATTTTTGGGGTTATTAACCTAATTATATAAAAATCCTATAAAATCCTATAAAATCTTTTATAAAATCCCACTTAAGAAAGAATGGAACTCGATTACGATGAAATTGGTTTGAGGTGCGGTATAGAGATTCATCAACAATTAGACACGGATAAATTATTCTGTAGTTGTCCATCCATCCTCAGAGATGATGAGCCGGATATTGTGGTGAGGAGAAGGATGAGGGTTGTTGCCGGTGAAATTGGCGAGATAGACCCCGCGGCACTTCATGAATTTTTAAGGAAAAGGGAATTGATTTATGAGGCATATTCTGATACAAATTGTCTTGTCGAGTTGGATGAGGAGCCGCCCCATAAAATAAATATGGATGCGCTCGAGACCGCTATAAAGGTGGCATTAATGCTGAATGCGAGGATTGTTGATCAATTACAGATAATGAGAAAGACGGTAATTGACGGCTCCAACACCTCGGGCTTTCAAAGAACCGCATTAATTGCAATGGATGGTTTTATTGAAATTGGAAATTCAAGGATCGGAATTCCGACGATCTGCATAGAGGAGGATTCTGCAAGAAGGATTAGAGAGGAGGGAAATGGGATAGTCTATAGGGTTGATCGATTGGGAATACCACTAATCGAAATTGCCACCTCTTCTGAGATAAAAAATCCAGAGCAGGCGAGAGAGGTTGCCGAGAAGATAGGAACGATTCTGAGAACCGTAGGGAGGGTGAAGAGGGGTATTGGAACGATAAGACAGGATTTGAATATCTCTATCTCCAAGGGCGAAAGAATAGAAGTCAAGGGAGTTCAAGATTTAAGGCTGATTCCGAAGGTAATAAAATTCGAGGTAAATAGACAGATTATGTTGATAGCTATCAGAGAAGAATTAAGGAGGAGGGGAATCAAAAAGAGCGACATCAAGGAAGAATTTATTGATATTGGTGATGTATTTAAGAATACAAAATCCAAACTTGTGTCGAATTCTCTGAAGAGGGGACTTATGGCGATGTCTCTAATTTTAAGGGGATTCGGTGGTTTATTGAGGGATAGGCTCGGTCCGGAGATCGCTCAATATGTCAGGGCAAAATCAAATGCAAAGGGGATAATTCATTCTGATGAACTTCCGGGTTATGGAATCTCCGATGGTGAAAAGAAGGAGATTATGAGAAAATTAAATCTGAGTAGTATGGACGCATTCGTGATTGTCTTTGGTGATAGAGAGACATGTGAAGATGCATTAAAGATCGTTGTCGAGAGATGTAGAATGGCGATCGACGGTGTGCCAAAAGAGACGAGAAGGGCGAAGGAGGATGGAACTACAGAGTATATGAGACCTCTTCCGGGGTCTGCGAGGATGTATCCTGAGACGGATGAAATGCCCATCACGATCACGAAAGAAATGATAGATAGACTAAAGAGAGAACTACCCATGCTACCAGATGAGAAATTAAGGATACTTGAAGAAATGGGCATAAGTAAG
Organism: Candidatus Altarchaeales archaeon; assembly: GCA_003663175.1. Classification (GTDB taxonomy): domain Archaea; phylum Altiarchaeota; class Altiarchaeia; order IMC4; family QMZM01; genus QMZM01. Next base: position 10,686 of record QMZM01000016.1, read on the forward strand.
GAGCTGGGTAATCAATTAATAAGGTCGAAGTTCATTAATACATTCGAGGAATTTGTTAACGAATTTAGAAATATAAAGCCGACACTTATAGCGACTACACTCCTTTTAACACCAAAGGAAATTAGGAAGAGATTCAATGTAAATACAGAAAATCTCAAAAAGAATCACTATAGAGAGGTTTTGAGATTTGTGAATGATAAAATAATTAGTAAAGAGGTGATTCCAGATATACTCGCAGAATTGGCAAGGAATCCGGAGGGAGATGTAAAGAGTATCATAGAGGATAGGAATCTCACACTAATGTCAAGGGATGAGGTTGAGAAGGTCATCGATAGGATCATGGAAGAGACCAGAGACATGGAATTCGGAGTATTAATGGGTAGGGCAATGGCAGAGTTAAGGGGAAGGAGCGATGTGGAGATCGTTAAGGAGATAATAAGAGAAAAATTAAAAGAGAGATGAGGTTTTTTATTTGCAAAAATTCTTATATTAAAAAATGGAATTTAAACTCGTCATATCTGACCCAAAAACTGGTAAGTCGTATCAAAGAGAGGTGAAGGATGAGATAGCAAAGAGATTTAAGGGAATGAAGATTGGTGATGCAATAGATGGAGCATTTCTTGGGATGAGTGGTTATAAGCTGGTCATTACTGGAGGAAGTGACAGAGATGGCTTCCCAATGAAGAAGGGGGTTCATGGAGCGCGAAGGGTTAGGATCCTGATGAGTAAGGGTGTAGGTTATAGAGGAAAGCAGGGGGTAAGAAGAAGAAAGATGGTTAGGGGTGAGGTAATTGATGATGATATAGTTCAGATAAATCTCAAGATAACGAAATTTGGTAAAAAAAGTATAGAGGATATATTCGGAATCTCCGATGAGAAAAAGGATGAAGAGAAAGATAAGAAAGAATGAATGTGAAGATAAATAGACAACCCGAGATAAATATTGGCATGATAGGTCATGTTGATCATGGAAAGACAACGCTAACGAAGGCACTTACTGGGGTGTGGACTGATAGACATTCTGAGGAGATAAAGAGGGGAATTTCAATAAGGCTTGGATATGCAGATTGCAGTTTTTTTAGGTGTAAGGCTTGTGACGAGCCGGATTGTTATTGCACTCAGCCAACTTGCCCCAAATGTGGTTCAGAAACGGAATTTCTGAGAAGGGTTTCGTTTGTTGATTCTCCAGGACATGAAACATTAATGGCTACTATGTTATCCGGGGCAGCGATAATGGATGGTGCGGTTCTCGTGATTGCAGCAAATGAATATTGTCCACAGCCACAAACCGCGGAGCATTTAATGGCTCTCGAGATTCTTGGTGTAAAGAATATTGTAATTGCACAGAACAAGATCGATTTGGTTTCTAAGGAGAAGGCGATTCAGAACTATAATCAGATTAGGGAATTTATTAAGGATACGATCGCCGAGAATTCGCCCATAATCCCAATTGCAGCACATTATGGAGCAAATATTGATGTCCTAATAGAGGCAATTCAGGAAAGGATTCCGACACCGAAGAGAAATATGAAGGAAAATCCAAGAATGCGAATTACGCGCTCATTTGATGTCAATAAACCTGGTAGCAAGATAGATGAATTAAAGGGTGGTGTTGTGGGGGGCTCAATAATGAGGGGTAAATTTGGGGTTGGTGATGAGATAGAGTTCTCTCCGGGAGTTAGAATCAAGAATAAATATAAGGAGATAACTACGGAGATAGTTAGTTTATCTGCGGGAGATGTCATGTTGAAAGAGGCAACCCCCGGAGGTTTAATTGCTATTGGGACGAGACTCGACCCCTCACTAACAAAGTCGGACAGATTATCTGGTAATGTAATAGGCTTAGTGGGGACATTACCAAAAGCGAGGGATAAATTAAGTCTTGAGATTCATCTATTAGAGAAATTGATTGGAACGAAAAGGGAAATTCCCGTGAAGCCATTAGAAAGGTTTGAGACCCTCATGTTGAGTGTTGGAAGTGCAATAACTATCGGCACCATCGTTGATGTAAAGAATGGCGAATTTGATCTAAGACTTCCTGTGTGCGTTGAGGAAAATGAATTGGTGGCAATAAGTAGGAGAGTCGATGCCAGGTGGAGATTGATAGGTTACGGCATAGTTAAAGGATAAAAGATGAAACTAAAAGATGAAACTCATCTTGATAGATACAAACTTTTTTTTAATTCCATATCAACATAAAATTGACATATTTCAAGAGATAAGTAGATTAATTGATGAGAAATATTCCATAGTAACCCTAAGTTCGGTGCTTAGGGAATTGGAGAGTATTGAAGAAGGTTCAATGGGCAGAGATGGAATAGCAGCGAGAATCGCCCTTAGGTTGATCAGAGAAAAGAGAATAGAGGTAATCGATAGCGATCATGCCGGGGATAAATCGATAATAGAATTTGCCAAGAATAATAAAAATGTTATTGTTTGCACAAATGATAAGAAATTGAAGAAAAAATTGAGACAATTGGGGGTCGGGATAATAGATATGCGTGATAAGAGTCATCTCGGTCTTAGTTGGCAATAATTTGTAAATAAGGATGAAAATGGACGATGAAATCTATGTTATAGGGCATAGGAACCCGGATACAGATTCGATATGTTCTGCAATTGCATATGCAGATCTGAAGAATAGACTCGGTTTTAAGAATGTGAAACCGGGAAGACTTGGAGATATAAATCCCGAGACGGAGTTCGTTCTTAAGAAATTTAATACAGAGATCCCAGAAATCATAAGCGATGGAACAGGGATGAATTTAATACTTGTTGACCACAATGAATTTTCACAATCCGTGAAGAACATAGAGAAGGCGAGGATTATCGAGGTGATAGAGCATCACAAGATAAATTTCAATTATCCAGAACCAATTTTCTTCCTGTCAAGACCAGTCGGAGCTACCGCAACAATAATTGCAGATATGTTTTTTGAAAAAAATGTTGAAATTCCAGATAAGATTGCCGGAATTCTATTGGCATCAATACTCTCAGATACGGTCATCTTTAAATCAAAGACAACAACTGATGAAGACATAGAAGTCGCCAATAAACTTGCAGATATCGTTGGAATCTCAGATATCGAGAAATTTGGAATAGAGGTGAAGAAGGCAAAATCGAGCATCGAGAATTTAAATGCGAGGGAAATAATACTTTCCGACTTCAAGGATTTTGAATTTAAGAAAGGGAGGGTTGGAATCGGACAGGTTGAGATAGTTGATGCAAGGGAGGTTGAGGAGAGAAGGAAGGAATTGCTCAGGGAATTAGATAATTTAAGAATTGATGGTGGATATGATTTGATAATTCTGATGGTCACGGACATAATGCGCGAAGGATCAGAATTACTGGTCTCTGGCAATAAGGATATTGTCGAAAGGGCATTTGATAGGAGGGTCGTGGAGAATTCGATCTATCTTGAGGGAGTGATGTCAAGAAAAAAGGAAGTCGTTCCGAGATTACAAAGGATTTTGATTTAAATTCATTAAATCCAAAATAGTATTTCTATTTAAGAGTGGTGAGGATGTATAAGATACTCACAGTTGAAGACACAGTCAGGGTCCCTCCAAGAAGGTTCAATGAGGACTTAAATACGGTAGTTTTGTCCGAACTTGAGAATTCTATTGTTGGGAAGATAGATAAGGAGATCGGCATAATACTTGCGGTTGTGAATCTAAATAGTATTGGAGAGGGTAAGATAATTCTTGGTGATGGCGCGATATACTATGATGTAGTTTTCGATATCTTAGTTTATCAACCAGTACTCAATGAGGTTGTTGAGGGTTATGTTAGTGAAATTGCCGAGTTTGGGGCATTCATAAACTTCGGTCCAATGGACGGCTTAGTTCATGTTTCACAGATTACCGAGGATTACATGAGTTATGATTCAAGGAATATGATGCTTATCGGAAAGGAAACGAGAAAGATCCTTAGAGTTGGCGATAATGTTAGGGTTAGAATAATTGCAATAAGCCTTAAACCAAGGTTCTCAGATTCAAAGATTGGACTTACAATGAGACAGCCATATCTAGGAAAGTTAGAGTGGCTCGAGGAGGAGAAAAAAAGGCTCCAGAAAGAGAAGGAAGATAAGGAAAAGAGGGAGGGTAAAAAATGAAGACAAATAAACTTAGAGCCTGTAAGAAGTGTCATATATTGACCGAAAAGGAGATATGCCCGATTTGTAGTTTGCCGACTTCTCAATACTGGAGTGGTTATCTTGCGGTTATAGATCCAGAGAAGTCAGAGATTGCAAAGAAGATGAATGCAAAGTTGTCTGGAGAATATGCGATAAAAGTGAGATGAATTATAGGAATTTAAAATTGCCAGATTCCATGAGAAATGAATTAAAAAAGCCGTTTGGCAAATTAATCAAAACCTTGAATGAATTCAGAATTGATAAATATAAGAATATAATATGTATTGGCGATAGAACATCGGACATCGTTTTGAGGAGTGGAATAAAACCAAAGGTAGTGGTTTTTGATGGTAGGGAAATGCGAATGAAGATAGAAGTTCCCGATTCGATAAGGAATTTCGATGCAATCGAAATTAATATTTATAATCCGGCGGGGCATATAAGAGAGGAATCATTCAGGACTATGGAAACCGCATTGGCATCAAATTCAAACTTCAAGATATATGTTGATGGTGAAGAAGATTTAATTGCATTGGTTGCAATGAAATTGGCACCAATTGGTTCCTTAGTGCTTTATGGTCAACCATCTCAAGGTATTGTTGTCGTTGAGATCAATGAGGAGATAAAGGCAAAGGTTGATAAAATAATTGAAGGGATGGAAAATGAGGATTGAGATAATAGAGGAAAGGGATAATCCATTGCTAAATAGAAGGGAGATAAAACTGAGAATATTCTTTGAGAGGGAAACTCCGAGGTTCTTGGATGTTAGGAGGAAATTAATTGAGAAATTGAAATTAAGGGACGAATTGACGATAGTGAATAGCATATACACAGAATTTGGAAGGCATTCCGCAAGTTGTTATCTCAAGGTTTATAAAGACAAGGAGAGTATGAGGGTAGAACCAGAGCATAGGATACGGAAAAATTTCCCGAAAAAGGAGGAAAAGGAAGATAAAGGGAAGGAGGGAGATAAGAATGAGTAAGAAATGGGAATTATATGAGATTAAAGGCAATAAATTAATTAGGAAAAACAGATCCTGTCCAAAATGTGGGGATGGTGTATTCCTTGCAAGGCATGGTGACAGGTTATCATGTGGTAGATGCGGATATACCGAATTCATAAAAGGCTCGAGAAAGTGAAGTTTGTGGGTGTAGATTTAGCCGGAAACCCCAAGAATGAAACGGGATTCTGTGTTTTGGATACAGTGAATTCTATCAAGAGGGTATC
>QMZM01000017.1 GCA_003663175.1 Candidatus Altarchaeales archaeon
AGAAGGACTTAGTAGTGTGGAAACGCTTCTTGATCCAGATGCTCGAACTGGGTACGAACCCGGTTTGAGAAGGACTTAGTAGTGTGGAAATTTCACTATTGCACCGTTCCCGAAGCATATTGCTTCCTGTGTTTGACAAGGACTTAGTAGTGTGGAAACAACTTCTGTCATGGAAATGAGAAGTATACCTCTAACTCTAAAGCGTCATGGTTTGGGGTGAAGCACTTTTCACTCCAGATAAGGTTCAATCTATCAGCATAACGCCATTAAAGGGCTCTTTGACAAGGACTTAGTAGTGTGGAAATGGGTTTTGATCTGTGTCAGTGAACTCCATTCCATCAAATGTTTGAGAAACATCCCCCTAACTCTAAAGCGTCATGGTTTGGGGTGAAGCACTTTTCACTCCAGATAAGGTTCAATCTATCAGCAGAGCGTCATTAAAGGGCTCGTGGAAATCTGAAGGATGATATAGAAAGATATCACTTGTTTTAGCAGTTGGCTAAACAATTTATTTATAGACTTTCATATTAATTATCATCCTATAAAAATGGAGAGAATAGTATCCTTACCGATATTTATAACTAAGGAAGGTAACTGGTTTGTTGCGTGTTGTCCTATTTTGGATATAGCAACTCAAGGAAGAACTGAAGAAGAAGTCAAACAGAATATTAGAGACTTGATTGAGGAATATATGAAGGATCCAGATACATACAAACCCCCAATAGATGCTATTGTTTCATCTTCTGTTGTCATGACGACAATTTCTGTTAGAATTGATGATGTCAAATACAGTAAAACTTCGACCCTTGCCTCGGCGTAAAGTAATAAGAGTTCTTGAGAAAAATGGTTTTAAACAAGTGAGATCAGGGAAACACATAACCTTTAAGAAGATTGATACTACTGGGAAGGTATTGACGACATGGGTCCCTCATCATAAAGAAGTTACAATTTTTGTTATCGGATATATAGCTAAACAAACTGGAAAGACACGAGACGAATTTTATAGAGTATAGTTATCACTTCCGTACTAAAGGCAATATGTTTGAGAAACATCCCTCTAACTCTAAAGCGTCATGGTTTGGGGTGAAGCACTTTTCACTCCAGATAAGGTCATCTCTACCAGCATAACGCCATTAAAGGGCTCGTGAAAACGAGAAGTATTCTGATGGGAGACTTATAGTAAGCTTCTCATCCCCGAGTTCGGACCACCGATTTATTAATCTTGCACACCCTTATTATAATTAATCTAAAAGATTATAATGGAGACATATATGCATTTTATACATAAGGTAATCATCGGTATTTTAGGTTTCATAGGAGCTTTTCTGTGTTCAAGGATGTACCTTATACTAAACAAAAGTAAGCATAATGAAGCTATGTGCATCTTTTTCTTGAAGCGGAAAGAAACGAAAAAAGAGATATTATGTTTAGTTTTTGCCATGTTCCTCTCTGTTGTGTGCTTTATATTCTATTTCCTTGGAAGTTTTTTTGATTTAGCCAAAATGGTTTGGATAGGTAGATTTATAAGTCAAATCGTTGCCATTTTAGTCTTAATTGTTATCTTTAGATGGTGGAGAAAACTCAAGGTATTCAAATGAATCTTATAAATGTAATATTTTCGATAATTGCCGGAATAATGGCTTTTTTAGCATTTCTATACTCTCTTAGATTTTACAAGAACATAAATAGTGACGAAAAATATGCTTTAGTTGTGTTATTCACGAGGAAGGAAGCTAGAATTGCGTTTAAATTTTTAGCTTTTTGCGGATTTTTTCATGGCGTTAGTATGGTCATCTCAGCCATTGGACTACAGCTGCAAGATCCAATTATCTCGAAATTCAGCAAAATAGGATGTATCATACTAATGATGGGCTTCTTATACTTCTTCTTTACTCTCGAGAGGATAACCAAAAAATGAGATGAGAGCAATCAATGGTGTCAAAAAAACTTCCATGGTTCTATGCACTGGAGATAGTCAATGAACTGGTGTTGGAGGGGGGATTCTCTTATCCGAGTTACTGCCTCAAAGGCTTTGGAGCAGTTATAGGATTCTTGTAGTTGTGGGAAGTTATGGGATTGACTATAGATTTATCTTCCATAGTTATACAAAAATAATTCCATTAGATGAGGCGATATCATTAAATGCTGCGGATTTAAGTATCAAATTTGGCTTGGGAGTGGTAGATTCTATAATAATAGCAACTGCAAAATATATAATAAATGCAAAGATAATAACAAGTGATGAGCATTTCAAGAAATTTGATAATTGTGCACATATAGAATGAAAAAAACCGGAACTGCCAACTTACCTCTTCACTATGGAAGAACTCCAAGATGGCTCTTTAATAGAATGGTCAGTCTCGCTTCTGAAATTACGGAGATCTTGGTTTATGAATATGGTCAGAGGGAATTTCTAAGAAGAATTTCAAATCCATACTGGTTTCAGGCATTCTCCTGTGTTTTGGGATTCGATTGGCACTCTTCGGGGACTACAACCACAACATGTGGGGCATTAAAGATTGCCGTAGATGCGGAGAAATTTGGGATTAAGGTTGTTGGAGGAAAGGGAAAGACATCGAGAAAAACTCCGGAAGAGATAGAAGAGACCGCAGATTTATTTTCATTATCAACGAGAGATGTTGAGAGATTGAAATATGCAAGTAAAATGGCGGCAAAGGTAGATAATGCTTGTGTTCAGGATTCGTATCAGTTATATCACCATTGTTTTATATTCACCGAGAAGGGAGACTGGGCAGTTGTTCAACAGGGAATGAGCGATAGATATGCAAGGAGATATCATTGGATTTCAGAGAATGTTAACGAGTTTGTGAATGAACCCCATTCTGGAATATGTGCCGATAGATTTGAGAGGGAAACCCTGGATATGACCGCGAAGGAAAGTGAAGAAGCAAGAAAAATTTCTGTAGATTTGGTAAATGATGGTCCCGAGCATATTTCGAGATTCTTCAGTGGAGATGGGCAGAAATTACTACTTGAATTCGATAGAGAATTTACAATGCCTCCTCATCACCCTATTTTGGACATAGACATTGGTAGGGATGGAATGAAAATTCTAAAAAAGGCATACGAAATTCAACCACAGAATTATGAGGAATTAATAGCATTGAAGGGAATGGGACCAAAAAGAATAAGGGCATTGGCATTGATTTCAGAACTTGTGTATGGAGCAGAACCTTCCTGGAGAGATCCGGCAAAATTCTCATTTGCCCATGGTGGAAAGGATGGTCACCCGTTCCCAGTTAATAAAAGAATTTATGACAAGTCTATAGAAACATTAAGGGATGCGATAGAAAAGGCTAAGATAGGGGAAAAGGAAAAATTATATGCTATAAAGAGATTGAGGGATTTTATCTCAGATTGATTCTGTCTTTTATTAACATATGCTTACTCATATACTTACTCGATTCTTATAATATCATATGCTCCAGAACGGGATTGATAGCAATAATGTATCTCATTGAATTCCTTCTTAAAGTCGATAACATCTTCCCTCACATTATCTGGATTTTCTCTTTTAATTATAATTCTCATCATGAATTCTGCAATTTCCTTCATCTCAGATTCCTTCATTCCGATTCTCGTTATCTCTGCAACCCCAATTCTGATACCAGATGGATTATCCGCATCATTGAGGGAATCCCATGGAAGGAGATTCTTATTTATTATTATATTTGCCCTTTCGCACAATTCTGCAACCTCTTTACCCCTTCCGACCTCTGATACATCCACTGCTATTTGATGCGACTCTGTGAAATCCTTGTGTTCACATAACACATTAAACCCGAGTTCGTATAAACCCTGGGCAAGAGATTTCGCATTCTTTACAATCTGATTTGCGTAATCTCTTCCAAATTCCTTCATCTCAGCGAGAGCAATAGCAAGACCTGCGACATGATGAAGATGATGATTACTCGTCAGTCCTGGAAATGCCGAATTGTCGATTTTGTCTGCAAGAAATTTTTTACAGACTATAATACCTCCCTGAGGTCCAGGAAATGTCTTGTGTGTTGATGATGTAAAGACATCTGCACCCTCCTTGAATGGTCTCTGAAATCTTCCACCTGCGATCAATCCGGCAACATGGGCACCATCGTATACGATATATGCATCTATTTCGTTGGCAATCTCTCTTAGTTCCTTTATCGGATGTGGAAATAGAAAGAGACTTGCTCCGAGCATCATTATTCTTGGTTTCTCCCTCAGGAGTATACTTTTCGATTTATCTACATCTATATTCATCTCGTAATTATCAAATACATATGGGACTTCTCTCAGGCCAATTACCCCCACGGCACTGACCCTTGTATGGGAGATGTGCCCCCCCGCCTGAACGGTTAATCCAGAAATCTTATCGTTGTGTTTTGTCAATGCATTATATACCGCTAGATTTGCCATTACTCCCGAAATCGGAACAACATTTGCGTGTTCTCCCTCAAATAATTCCTCAGCCAATTTCATTGCAATTCCTTCAATCTTATCGAAATATTTCGTTCCCTGGTAGAATCTGTTAAATATTCTAAGTCCATCCTCGTTCCTACCACCGAGAAGCCCCTCGGCATATCTATGTCCGAAATCTGAGACTATAGCTTCCCTAACCGCTATAGATGTTATATTCTCTGATGCAATCATATTAATACAGTTACCCCTCCATCTATGATGCCTTTCAATAAGATTAATCACCTCATCATAGTAATTCATTTCTTCCATCATTTCATAATTCTTCTTATTACCTTACCTCTCGGTTCGGTCTCTGTAAATATATCTGCAGTGAATCTATATATCTTAGTCTCTCCGTCAATATATGCATCTGCTTCAAGACCAGCCTTCAGACATGTCAATGAGAGTAACTCCTTGGGACCCCATTTCTGCTCGAATGGAATCTGTGGTAGCATTATGCCCCTAAATCTTCCACGCTCAACAATTAGACCATCCCTACCAATCTTAATTTTATCTATATAATCATCTGTTGATTCAACCTCTATGATTTCTGGCTTCGAGAGCAGGGAAATCTCAATTATCACCGCATTAAGTTCACTGCTTCTAATTGGATTGTATCTTATATCACGAACTGCCGCGTATATTGTCAATTCTCTAATTGCCCTCTCAAGATTCATTATAGGCTCCATATACCCGGCACAGCCCCTTATATATCCCTTGGGATATACCCTGAATATAACATAAACACCCATCGATTTCGAGAGTATCTCTGCATTATCCTCTACCGTCTTTACTCTCTCCTTACCAAAGTATTCCTCAATTACTTGCCTTGCAAATTTCACAAGAAACTCCCCATCACTTAATCTTATCTTCATTTTTTTTAATAATCTCCATAACCTTCTCAACAACTCTCTTGGTGTTTAATTTTGCCTTATTCTCTTCAATTTTTGGTTCAATAAATATGACCCCCTCATCTTTTAATTTTTTTACATTTTGTATTACGAATGGATTATTATAAATTGAATAATGCATTGCGGGGCACACTACGACCGGAATTTCTGAGCCCAAGGCAGTTGATGCAAATGTGGTGACTGTTGTATCGTCAATTCCATTTGCAATCTTGGATATTGTATTGGCAGTTGCCGGACAGATCAAGAGGAGAGATGCCTCGCCATCTATCCCGCATAACCTAACATGCTCAACAGCCCCAGTTAATTCCACTATGACTTTATTTCCAGATGCCCATTCAAGCACATTCTCATTTATTATCTTTCTCGCGGAATCCGTCATCACACACTCGACATCAATTCCATTCCTTACGAATTCTCTTATAATCCTTGGCGTCTCTATCGCAGCCACAGAACCGCAAACACCAACAACAATCTTCTTTTTTACTTCCTTTTCCATTATTTAATTATTAAAGCCGGGGCGCATAAAAATTAGAAGAATTAAAAAATTAAATTTAAGATGAGTAAAAATTCTAGAGAATTGGTGTCAGAGATTAACAGACTGAGGGAAGAGAAGAACGCCATAATCCTGGCACACAATTATCAGAGACCCGAGATTCAGGATATTGCAGATTTTGTTGCAGATTCATTGGCATTATCGATCAAGGCAAGGGAGACCGATGCGGATGTGATTGTCCTTTGCGGTGTTGATTTCATGGCGGAGACAGCAGCAATTATAAATCCAGACAAGAGGGTTTTACTGCCAGATTTATCAGCAAAGTGTCCAATGGCGATGATGCTGAGTAGTGATGAATTATTGAGGTATAAGGAGAAGTATCCCGAGGCCGGTGTTGTTCTCTATATAAATTCATCTGCGGAGACGAAGGCATATGCCGACTGCATATGCACATCCGCAAATCCCATAAAGGTTGTGAATTCAATGGATTCAGATACGGTTATATTTGGACCAGATAGAAATCTGGCATATTATGTGAGTGAGAGAACAGATAAGAGAATCATTCCGGTTCCGGAGCACGGTATCTGTCCGACCCATCATCAACTCTCGATGGATGATGTCGCCACAGCAATGAAAAGATATCCGAATGCAGAACTTGTCGTTCATCCAGAGACGATTCCAGAGGTGCAAGAAATGGCGAATGAGATAGCATCTACCGAAGGTATGGTGAGATATTGTAGAGATTCTGATGCAAGGGAATTTATTATTGGAACAGAGAATGGAATTCTTTATAAATTGAAAGTGAATATTCCAGAAAAGAAATTCTATTCTTGCTCAGAATTAATGATATGTCCATCGATGAAGATGATAACTCTGCAGAAATTGAGAGATTCTCTTCTTGAGGAGAGATATTTGATAGAGGTACCTGAGAATATCGCACTGAAGGCGAGGAGAAGCATAGAGAGAATGCTGGAGTTGAGTTAATTGAGTTTAAAATTATTTTAATATAAATTCAAAAAAATGCTTGGATTAATTCTTGGATTGATCATTGTGGTCGTTGGCTCGGAATTGCTCTCTAGGTCTGCGGAGGGAATCTCATACGAACTTAAGGGAACCTATGTTGTTGGCTCGGTGCTTCTCGCATTAACTGGAAATCTGCCAGAGTTGGCAGTATCAACCTCTGCAGTTCTTCGGGGACATCAGGAGATGGCGATGGCGTCCATCATTGGAAGTGTTGCGGTGAATATATTAATAGTGATGGGTCTTGCGGCCTTGCTTGGGGGATGGAGGAGTGACCTTAAATTCGACAATAAGAAACTTCAGGCGGATCTGCCAATGTTGATTGGTGCAATGGGCTTCTTCGTCTTTATAAATCTTGGTAGGGCCGAAGAGATTCATCTCATAGATGGATTAATATTATTATTTACATATCTGTTGTTATTGAGATTCATGCTTTTTTCTCATAGGGAGATGTATATAAGCCATGAAACAATTATAACTGGGAAGAGAAGACCATTGAGATATTGGATAGCACTATTCCTAATCTCTGCCGTGATGGTCATCGTTGGTGCGGAAATACTTGTTCATGAAGTCAAGGAGATATTCATTGAATATATGGAACTGGATGAGAAGTTTGTTGGCTTCACACTACTTGCGCTGGCTGCAAATCTGCCGGAACACATGGCTGTAATAAAGGTGGCGATGAAGGGCAATGGCGAGATGGCGGTTGGAAATGCCATCGGCTCGGCATCCCAGGCGATCTACCTCATTCTTGGGATATTGATACTTATCTCAATATTCACGGGAAATCCATTACCAACACATCTCGATTTAATTTACCTGGCAGTGTTTGCAATTTCCGTCTTAATAACAATGGTTGTTGTTGAAGACGGTAAACTGACATGGTTTGAGGGCTGGGTCTGTATTGTGATATATTTGCTTGCATCTGCATCAATTTATTATTGAAAGTTATTAATTTATTATCACAAATAAAATTAAAATGAGAAATTTGGTCATCGTTGGCGGTGGAGAGGCGGGGTTTATCTCTGCAATTACTGCGAAAAAGACAAACCCGAGGGTTAATATAACTCTAATAAATGATTCTAAAGAATTTTATTCTCCGTGCGCGTTGCCGTTCGTGATTTCTAATGAGGTTGGGATAGAGGATATTGTAGATGATCTCGAAGAGATGTGTAGAGAGAGTGGTATAAATTGTGTTATCGATACCGTTGTTTTGATAGATACCAAGAATAGAGTTGTTAAGACAAAGAATGGTCATGAATTTAGATACGATTCATTGATAATCGCGACCGGTGGAACGCCGTTCATTCCAAAAATCCCAGGAATAGAACTCGACGGAGTGCATACACTAAAGACAATTGAGGATGCAAGGAGAATCATGGAGGTTATAAAAGGAGTGAAGAATGCCGTTGTTATTGGTGGCGGTGCAATTGGTGTCGAGATATCTGCGGCACTGAGAAAGAGGAATTTGAATGTTACATTGGTTGAGATCTGTGAGCATTTACTACCAAAAGCACTTGATCCCGAGTTCTCCGCGATCGTTGAGAGAAAATTAAGTGAGAATGGAATAAATTTGCTCCTAAATTCTAAGGTAGATGAGATCATTGGCGAGAATAGAGTCGATTCTGTGATAGTGAATGGAGATGAAATAAAGGCTGAAATTGTTGTGATAGGGACCGGTGTCATACCAAGAGTAGAGTTGGTGAGAGATTGTGGAATAGAGATATTTGGCAGAGGTATAAAGACCGATGGCTTCATGAGAACAAATATAGAGAATGTATATGCTGCCGGAGATTGTGTTGATTCGAGGTCACTGCTGACTGGAAAATTAATGTTGAGTCAATTGGCAACAACGGCATTGAGGCATGCAATGACCGCAGGAACAAATGCGGTCGGAGGGTATGCAACATTTGAGGGGGTTTTAAATTCAATGCTACTCAAGGTATTTGATATCGAGATTGGAAGAACCGGGCTCACCGAGAACGATGCCAGGGAGAATGAAATTGAAACAATTACTGGTGTTGCAAGAGGAACAACACGCTCCCATTACTTCCCTGGAAGTAAAGAGATACTTGTCAAATTGATATTCAATGAATTAAATAGAAGTATTATTGGGGCACAGATAATTGGTGGCGAGGGTGTTGCCGGTAAGATAGATTTGATTGCATTTGCGATCGTAAATAATGCCAGAATTGAAGACTTAATAAAGTTGAAATACTGCTATACTCCGTCATCTGCACCACCAAGAAATGTCATCGTCCTCGCCGCAGAAAACGCGCGTAGAAAATTACAGAGGAGGGAGGAGGAGAGAAAGAGGAAATTTGAAAGAATTTAAATTTACTTCACTATCCTGAGGAATATCTTTTCAGTTATTGAATTGTTATCAAATCTGACATCGATTCTTATCCCATACTCCCCGGGGTATTTTGCCCTCGCAACGATATCAAAATCCAGTTCTCGCGAATTGCCGGGGGCTAATGTCACCCTATCATTGGATGATCGATTCTGCGTATCCGTAAAAATCACACTCGTGTCATCACTCCACAAGAGAACATCCACATCTCTACTCTCAATACCAACATTCCTTATTTCTACCAATATTGTACTTTCTCCATTTAATGGGATGCTCTCTGGTTGCAGATGCAGCCTTGTACAAATTCCGTCCAAACAATTATATTTTGGGGCAAATGGATTGAAAATTATGAAGAGTGAAATTATTGCAGATATAAACAGAAGTAATGGAATCACGACATTCCATCTAATTCTCGAGATTATGTTTTTATAGGTAATGTCCTTAAGTAATTTGACCATATTTAAATTTTAATTTTCAAAGTTTAAAATTATTAACATGGACCTTAATCAGAGCAGTGATTTATTTAAATTTGACATAGAGAATCTGATTGACTCAATAATAGATGCATTTGGACTGCAATTCTTGGGGATATATGCGGATATCATATTCTCAATCCTCATTATTCTTGCGTCGTTATTCATTGCGAGGATCACATACATATTTCTCGAGAGATATTTCAGAAGAATTGCCAAGAAAACAAAGAGTGACATTGACGATAAAATTCTTGAGATAATTCATAGGCCGATCTACTACATAATAATCCTTCTTGGATTTCAACTGGCTTTATCCCATCTGCTGATCTCTCTTTCCTATGACCACTTCGTAGCTCCGGCTACCGGCATTATATCTGGAATTGCAATTGCAATAGTTATTTATATCTCAATAAAGATCTCCGATGTATTGCTGTATTATTTTGGAGATAGAATTATATCGAGAGGTAGGGCAGAAATTGATAAGGAAGCCCTACCATTCATATCCAAGGTTATAAAGATTCTTCTAATTTCATTTGGTGCAATAATAATCCTCGACCAGATTGGAATAGATGTCAGTCCATTGACCGTCGGTGCCGGTGTTATGGGATTTGCGGTTGGCTTTGCAGCCAAGGATACATTGGGAAATATACTGGCTGGATTCTTTATTCTCATAGATAAGCCATTTAAGGTCGGTGATAGAATTCAAATTGGTAATTATTTGGGCGATATCGTTGGGATAACACTCAGAACCACCAGAATAAGAACCTTGGAGAATAATTATGTCATAATTCCGAATTCCGAATTAATAAGAAGGGAGGTGATAAATTATCGATTACCGCAGACGAGGATAAGGGTCTTCTTAAATATTGGAGTTGCCTATGGTTCAAATCCAGAAAGGGTAAAGGAGATAGCAATTAAGACTATGAGGGACTGTGAATTTATCTTAGATGATCCGGAGCCATCCGTATACTTTGTAGAATTTGGCGAATCATCTCTAAATTTTAAATTGATATTCTGGGTTAGGACATATACAGAAAAACTTAAAGCATTGGACTTCTTGCATATGAATCTCTACAAGAGATTTGAAAGGGCGGGAATAGAGATACCATTCCCGTGCAGGACCATCTATATAAGAGATAAGAGTTGATAGGACATAGTATATCTTGATACGATTTAATATGACTGATAAACCAAAATACCATTCTATGAAAATTGATGGTGTGCTAAAATGCTTAGAATCTGGAGAAGATGGTCTATCAGAAGACGAAGCAAAGAGGAGATTAGAGAAATTTGGCTTTAATGAACTTGAAGAAATTCGGAGGATAACCCCACTACAGATCTTCATAAGGCAATTCACATCATTAATTGTCATAATACTTCTCGTTGCCGTTGTCATATCTGCGATTATAGCATATATTGAAAATAGCGGTTACATGGAATCTATTGCAATTCTGATAATTGTCATTCTCAATGGAATTTTTGGTTTTATTCAGGAATACAGGGCTGAGAAGAGTATAGAAGCGTTAAGGAAGTTGACTGCATTGGAAGCGAGAGTTATTAGAGATGGAAAAGAAATGAAGATTCCGAGCAGGGAATTGGTTCCTGGAGATATAATCCTGTTAGAGACTGGTGATAAGGTGCCCGCGGATGCTCGCCTAATCGATGTTGCCAAACTGCAGGTTGATGAATCGTCGTTAACCGGTGAGAGCATCCCGGTTGAGAAGGAAACCACCGTTTTGAAGGAAGATGTTCCAATTGCCGAGAGGAAAAACATGGTCTTCATGGGAACGATTGTAACGAGGGGGAGAGCAAGGGCTGTAGTCGTTGAGACTGGTATGCGAACGGAGTTTGGCAAGATCGCCACCATAATCCAGGAGGCGGGGGATAAGGAAACTCCACTACAAATAAAATTGGCGGAATTTGGTAAATGGTTGAGTCTAATTACTATAGGAATCTGTGTAGTTGTATTCCTGACTGGCATAATCAGAGAACTTCTCATTGAAAATGTCTTGGAGACGGAATTTATAGTTATGATGTTCATGGCAGCCGTGGGCTTGGCAGTCGCCGCCATACCCGAAGGACTGCCCGCAATAGTTACAATTTCTCTTGCCATCGGAGTCCAGAGAATGGCAAAGAGAAACGCACTGATCAGGCATTTACCAGCAGTAGAAACACTCGGCTGCACTACCGTTATCTGCTCCGATAAGACCGGAACGCTGACAAGAAATGAGATGACAGTGCGAGAGATATACATGAACGATGAAATGATTAAGGTCACTGGCAGTGGATATACTCCAGAGGGAGAGTTCATCTTTAATGATAAAAATGTAAACACCAAGGATATCGAATTCTTGCTTAGAATTTGTGCATTGTGTAATGATGCAAAATTAATTTATAATGAAAAATGGGAGATACTTGGAGACCCAACCGAGGGAGCATTGATTGTGGCAGCAGCAAAGGCTGGATTGAATAAGGAAGAATTGGAAAGGAAATATCCCAGGATAGATGAGATACCATTTGATTCTGAAAGGAAACTCATGACAACAATTCATAGCATTGATGGTAAGAAGATTGCATGTGTGAAGGGTGCACCAGATGTTCTATTAGAGAGGTGTAGTTACATATACAAAGGAGGTAAGACAAGAAAAATTCACGAAGTGAATTTTTATGCCGAAGATAAAGTTATACTTTATCTTACGGTAAAAAAGTTGAGTGAGAGGGATAGAGAGAAGATACTAAAAATAAATCAGATGATGGGCAGTAATGCCCTCAGAGTGCTTGGGGTAGCATATAGAGATATTGGGGATAGAAACTCGGATAACATTGAAAGCAACCTCGTATTTGTTGGCTTGGTTGGTATGATGGATCCTCCCCGGGATGAGGTCAGCGAATCAATTAGAAAGTGTAGAGAAGCAGGTATAAAGACAGTAATGGTTACTGGCGATCACTTGATGACCGCAGAAGCAATAGGAAAACAGATCGGGTTACTAAGGGAAGGGGATATAAAATTAACTAATGAGGATTTAGATAAATTAAGCGACAACGAACTCGAGGATATTGTGGAGGATGTTGCATTATATGCGAGGATTTCCCCAGAACACAAGGTTAGAATCTTGGATGCATTAAAGAGAAAGGGGCACATCGTGGCAATGACTGGTGATGGGGTTAATGATGCTCCAGCACTTAAGAAGGCAGATATCGGTGTTGCAATGGGGATAACTGGCACAGATGTCAGCAAAGAGGCATCAGATATGATACTAACGGATGATAATTTCGCCTCGATAGTAAATGCAGTTGAAGAGGGAAGGGCAATATATTCAAGTATTAAGAAATTTGTTCAATATACCCTGTCATCAAATTTTGGGGAGATTCTGGTTATTTTCGTTGGCATATTGTTGGGCTTTCCATTACCATTGATAGCAATTCAAATACTATGGGTAAATCTCATAACAGATGGTCTGCCGGGACTTGCTCTTGGTTTAGACCCCCCAGAGTTTGGCATAATGCAGAAGCCTCCACGCAGTCCTAAGGAGAGAATAATCTCAAAAGATGTGGCACAGACTATCTTAATTGTGGGAATTGTTATGTGTATCGGCACCCTGGCAATGTTCTATCACTACGGGGCAAGACCAGGAATGAATCTTGAGGCGTTGGGAGATTATGCACCCAAGGCTCAATGTGTAGCATTCACAACTCTGATAATGTTTCAATTATTCAATGCACTAACCTACAGAACAAGACCATTTAGCAGGATAATTGAGAATAAATGGTTACTCGGTGCAATTATCATCTCAATACTGCTACAACTTACCATAATCTATACACCAATGAACAGTATATTTCATATCGTTCCATTGGATCTGATCGATTGGATTAAAATAATACTAATAAGCAGCACCCTGTTCATAATTCTTGAGATGAGGAAGAAGCTTAAATAAATTCACTCAGTCTTATCTGTTTCGCTCTCAAGTATTTCGCCACCCTTCTTACCTCGCTCCCTTTCCTTGAATTCTATCTCAAACCCAACATTTCTCGCAGCCCTCTGTAAGAAATCAAATACATCCTCTGAGTAGTTATGCGCAACAAGAATGTTGTCGAATAGATAGAAATTGAATCTCTTTCTCTCCTCTAAGGGAGCTTCACTCAATAACCTAAAGATATGCTCATTTGATGGAAATTCGAATCTACATACTGGGCCATATTCCCCTTCCCTAACATGAAACTCCACCGTGACTTTACCCTCCAACCTCTCCAGCTTATACCAGGGGATTTTATCATATATGCCTTCCATTCTTCAATAATAGATTCATGAATTCCGTTCCCTTTCTAATCCCATATGTTCCATTCTTGGCTGAATTCTCATCATATCTCTTTACGGAATCTTTATTATTCATCGGGGCATAGATTGCAAACGGAACGGGATCCCTTGTATGAGTTCTTATACTAATTGGGGTCGCATGGTCTGTTAGGATTGAAATCCTAAATTCAGATTCATTACTTAATTTATTAAGAATTTTGGAAATAAGTCTTCTATCTAGGTCTTCAATCGCCTTTATCTTTTTTTCTATGCTTCCCTCATGACTTGCCTCATCTGGGGCCTCAACATGTACATAGACAAAATCTCCATCATCGAGCGATTTTAGAGCATATCTTGCCTTGTTTTCATAATTCGTATCGAGATAACCAGTTGCTCCAGGAACATCGATCACATTTAAGCCAATATAATGACCAATTCCCTTTAGTAGAGTAACCGCCGATATCAATGAACCATCTAAATTGAACTTTTCTCTAAATTTTGGAATTCTCACAGTCCTTCCAAATCCCCAGAGCCATATCATATTTGCAGGATTCTTCCCACTGTTCATTCTCTCTATATTCACTATATGATTCTCAAGCACTTCTTTTGACTTAAGAATTAGATTATTGAGAAATTCTGCAGTCTCCTTCCCGTTCTCATGCTTGGGAACTATGAGATTCGTTCTTATGTCCCTTCCAATAATGTCGTGAGGTGGCGTGCATTTAATTTCCATTGAAAATTTCTTCGCATTCCTTATAACGAGAAGATTTCTGTAGCTAACACCGGGATAGAATCTAATAGATTCATTTGCAAATTTCTCATTTAGAGCATTGACAAGGTCCCTTGCTTCCTTATTGCTTATATGCCCCGCACTATAATCAATAAGTATCGAATCCCTTTCTGTTATTAAATTGCATCTGAATACGATGTCATCATCCTTTAACTTTATACCAGCACTAATTGCCTCCAACGGCCCCCTACCTCCTGGATAATAGTGCTTGGGGTCGTAACCAAGGATTGAGAGGTTTGCTATATCACTCCCCGGCTCCATATCCTCGGGAATTGTCCTCAATAAGCCATTCATTCCTTCACTTGCAATAAAGTCCATGTTTGGCTTATCTGCAACCTCTAATGGGGTCTTATCCCCCAACTCCCTTATCCTATAATCCGCCATCCCGTCCCCAACAATAACAATATATTTCATCTCTCATATTAAAATTTAATAAAAAGATGTTTAATTTGAAAAATTTAAATATAAGGGAATTCGAGCCATGGGATGCTGAGCCGATAGTAGAAATGCATAATGAATCGAGGGAGAGTTTTGAAGAGGAGAACATAACTCGGGAATTTATCCTCGAAGTCTCGAAGAGACGGGATTTCAGATTCTTTGTGTCTGCATTCGGGAGAAAGATTGTGGGATTCATGGGAATTCTATTTCATGAGAATGTTGGAAGGGCTGAGATTGGACCGATATGTGTCAGAGCAGATTACAGAGGGCTTGGAATAGGGAGTAACCTCTTAGAGCATGGGACAAATTTCCTAAGGAAAAGAAATATTCATAGAGTTATTGTAAGGGTAAAATCAAACAACATAAATGCAATAAGATTCTTTAGTAAGAATGGATTTAGGGTCGAGGGATACTTTGAGAAATACACAAGAAAAGGCGAGGATGTTATTCAGATGGTTAGATTCATTTAAACTCAACCTCAACACTAAATTCCCAATGATTTGAGATGTAGAGAACAAATCCACAATAAATCTATGACATCCAGATTGGTGAGAAGTGGGGCAGGTGGCGAGGTTGGGTTAATACCTCTCCAATGGTTAAATTTAGAGGTTGAGAATCTTTTTTGCGATCCTATCAGCGGAATTTCTCATCGTATAATCTGATGCCGCCTTGATTGTCTTTCTTATGTACTCCTCATTCTCAATTATGTCAATTATTATTTTCTTTATCTCCTCTATCCTCCTGTATTTAATGACTTCA
>QMZM01000018.1 GCA_003663175.1 Candidatus Altarchaeales archaeon
AGTGTAGTAGTTTGTGTAGATGTTTGTCCCCAATTGCTTTGTGGTGTTCCAGTTGTTTTGGTAGATGGTTCCAGTAAAATTTATGTTTACAGAGTTGTTTAGCAGGTTGTTGTAGATGTAGTTTGAGCTTGAACTATCGATATAAATTCCATACTTTGAATTTCCTAAGATTGTGGAGTTTGTTATTGTGTTGGAATTTGAACGGATGATATAGATTCCGTAGGTATTATTCTCTGCTCTTAGATTAGTGAAGTTGTTGTTAAGATTATTATAAAAATAAATTCCTTCGCTGTTCTTTACAGTAATTTTGTCAAATACATTATTGTGACTCGTATAGTCGATATAAATTCCATATGATGTTATATTGGCTATAGTTATATTCTCAAAAGTGTTGGAGCATGCATATCTTAGAAGTATTCCTACATCACAATCGGTGACTGTAATATTTGCGAATTTGTTATACATTGGGTAATAAACATTATAACCAAGATAAATTCCTCGGTAAAGATTTGCAAATACACTGTTCGTTATGTTTGTATACTTAGTTGCTATTAAAATCAAACCATTATTCTTTTTATCTGTATGGTTCATGGTTAGATTATCGATTGTTGAGTAATCCGCGCCGCACAGAATAATTTCTGAAACATTGTTATTCCAATTTTGGATATGGACAGAGGAGTTGAAGAAAACTATCGGCTTGTTATCTGTTCCTGTAACATTTATGAACTGAGAGTGGCAATCCATAAAGTTTACTTTTGTGAAATAATAAATATCATAGTTGGTGTTATTAATAACTTTGACATTCTTTAAAATTGTGTGGTCTGAGTAATAAATATTCACACCGTATTTACTTCCTATTATAGTTATATCTGTTAAGTTGTTGTAATCCGACTCCTCAAGTTTAATTCCGTTCTCACTCATGCTTAGGTTTGATAAGGATATGTTTGATAAGGAATTGTTATCTGAGTGAAGAAGATATATCACTGTAGCAAGATATGACTCAGATTCAACCACCAAATTTTCCAGAGTATTTCCGTCAGCATTTCTCAAATAGATGGCTCTACCTCCCCAGCCAGTTACAGTGCAGTTTCTTATCGTGATGTTTGTTAGCTCCTCTAAATCCCTGCTAATTACAATTCCACTCATTACAATTCCATAGCTTGTAGTCTCATTTCCATCAATGGTATTTCCTTGGCAATCCAAAACTACATTGTTCGCTGTTATATTGATGCAGGAAGGTATTGAGGAATTTATTATGCTATCGTTTAAATAATAGGTTCCTGAATCAACTAAGATTGCGCACCTCGAGAAATTTCCCCCTATACCTATTGTTCTGGTTCCAGATGAGTATGTTCCACTAGCGTCTGTGCAGTTTATATACCATGTGTGGTCTCCGGGAGCTAAAGTACCGTTTACTGTTAGCGTTGTTTCTGTGTTGTTCTGGACAGAAGAATTCTCGTCATGAAGAGTGCCATCTATATAGAGAGCGCACGAATAGGTTGAATTTGTAGTGCTGTACGAAATAAAGGTAAAGACGGGTGTCGTATTTAGAGTCTGGGTGAGGTTTGCTGGCGATAAAGAGGTATAGTATATAGTTCCATGGGATTGTTGTGAAAAGAGGTCTGCCGTACTATTGCTCGCTCCAGCAATAAGGATGAGTGCGAGCGTAAAACATAAAATGAAACCAAAATCTAGCATCCTCAACATACCCACAGAATTCGAGGCTTTTACGGCATTAGATTTTATTATCTTCATTACAATCACCAAGATACGGCGACTTTTAAGTCCTATAATCCTATAACGATTTTGCCCTCAATCCTAAACATGTAATATTTTTTGATTCTGATATTAAATCTGAGTGTGAATGAATATTTCATGTAGGTGGTGTGCAAAATTCCTACACGCTGAGAGTATAAAGGTGAAGTAATCTAAGGGGTTACATGCCATCACCACAATATACATTAATATCGTCATGACGAAACAGTAAAGTTTACGACTTCACCGATCAGATTATGAAGTTATAGATAGCTGCGAATGACTCTATCCAAATTAATCCACTTTCCTTTCCAATGGTGGTAAAGTGTGCGGGACAAAGCCTTGATTTCGGAACTCTACAGTCTCGGTTCATGAGGGAGTATATATAAACGATAATTTAGAATAAATACTGCCGCAATTGTAATTATTAAATTTCCAATAACTGACAATTACATCAAAAAATCGATTAATCTTTTGTCTCTCCCAAGACCTCCTTCATAAGACTAATGCTAAGATCCAATACCTCAACCAATTTCCTTCTCGTTGATTCGATGTCCTCCGAATTTAGTTGAATCTCCTGCAGCGCCTTTCCCAATGTGTTGCAACCCACAATACTCTCGATCCATGCTGCAAAGTCATTTCTATTGTCCATATGAAATGCTATAACATCCCCGGGAACAATTTCAATTGCATTTCTGAGCCCCTCTATGTCATGGATTTCTGCTATAACCACATCATGGTCTCTCTTCAATTTGAATGAATTCTCGCTTTCAACTGGTCTGAGATAATTTTTTATTTCCATTTTTCTGCTTCATTTAATAAATTTCCATTTTTAAAATATAAAGTTAGCGGTTTTCCCTTCGAAATATTGTTAAGAGGAATAAAACCGCAATGAGGCTCATTATTCCGCCATAGATAAATGTCATCTCATGTGAAATATTCCAGAGGAATCCCGCTATTACACTTGAAGGTAGAGTCATTATGCCATTTACCGTATGGAATGTTCCAAGTGCCGTTGACCTCACCCTTTCCTTAGATAAATCAGATACATAAGCCCTCTGATTTCCATCGATTATTGCGTCTGCAATTCCATAGACTGAAAACAGAATGAGAAATGCCAGTAGAGAATTTAGATACGCAAATCCGAGGCATGTAAATGAAAAGAGAGCATAACCGAGAATAATAATCCTTTTTCTCCCAATTCTATCGGAGATGATTCCAAATGGAATTGAGAACATAACCTTAAATGTCTTGAATAATGCATATAGTAAAATTGGCACTGCAATTGCAAATTTTCCGGTAAGGGATTCTTCTACCCTGAGAATAAAGAACATATAACTGAAATTTGCCAGCGCGAATATCCCGGAGATTAGGATAAATACTCTCAATTCCCTGGATAATCTTCTCAGATTTATTCTTAGGGTTGTATCAATTGGTTTTCTCTTCTTTTCCCTCACGAGGTAGAGCGGAAGTATTGACGAAAAGGAGATTATCGCAGCGATGAATATTATACTACTTAAACCAATATCAAAAAACCAGAACAATATAAAGGCAGAAATCGTTCCAAGAATTGCCCCGGCCTCATCAAATGCCCTGTGAATTCCAAATCCCTTGCCCTTTTCCCTCGGCATCGATTCCGAGAGTATCGAGTCTCGTGGTGATGTCCTAATGCCCTTACCTACCCTCTCAAGCGAGGTAAACAACAACACATGTTGCCATTTGCTGGAGAATGACAACAGCAACTTGAATATTGCAGATGTAAGATAACCAGAACAGACAAATACCTTCCTCTTCCCAGTTTTGTCGGATAAATAACCACTGATCACATTCAATAAACTTGAGACACTATCTCTTAAACCTGCAATCAATCCGATCTCAATTCCCCCACCACCAAGTAATTTTATGAAGACTGGAAGAATTGGTATTATCATCTCGCTGCTCAGGTCATTCAAGAAACTTACTATTCCTAAGAGAATAACATTTTTTCCTCCCGGAATGGTGTTCTTTTCTCCAATTCTCATTTTCTTATCTTGGTTAGAATACCGAAATACCTAAATATAAGAATTGAGGATATTAAAATAAGAATCGCAATTCTGATGTCCCTCAGGACCAGATATCCCAAAATCAGAATTAAAACCGAAAGGAATTTGAACATAAATCCAATTTCAAGGAATTTTATTCCAATGAATATTAATGGAATT
This sequence comes from Candidatus Altarchaeales archaeon, assembly GCA_003663175.1. Taxonomy (GTDB): domain Archaea; phylum Altiarchaeota; class Altiarchaeia; order IMC4; family QMZM01; genus QMZM01. Next base: position 3,957 of record QMZM01000018.1, read on the forward strand.
GAGATGAGTAGGAGTGATATGGAGATCAATGAGATGAGAATTACATAATTTAATGCTAAGGTTATGTATCCTGTAAGAAATTCTCCATATTCTATACCATTGGAATTCTCAATAACTGGGATTAAAGAAATAGAAACCAAGAGCAAAAGTAGGATTAATGCCCCAATTTTATGCTCCATAAATGACCTGAGGAATTGTTTAAAATCTGCACTGCTTGGAGCAACCCCCAAGCCAAGACATATCTGCATATACAGCACGATAATCAATATCGGGTCAAAATTTATTTTAAATTGTAGATAGAAGAGACTCCATATTTTAATGAGCGACTTTAGGATGCCGTCCATTGACTCTACATCTAAAATCTTCACAGTAATCAAATCGTTGCCAGAATATGAGTTATAGAAATTAAATAAAGCAACTAAAAGCAGACCGCATCCAATGAATGGCGCAATTCCAATAAAAAGGGTTTTAATTGGAATTAATATGTCATCCTTACATCTATATCTAACCTCACCCAAGGTTCCATTTTTCATATCTGGACGAAATAATGAGATATCCATTACTTGACATCCAAGCAATTTGGCGGCGATATAGTGAGAGAGTTCGTGCATCACCGTTCCCGGGAAAATTAAAAGCAGGAATAGTCTTCTTCCAACACTTGAAAATATATAAATCTCCAAAAAATCATTCAATGATATTTGTATTGCAAACAATGCGGGGATTAGGGAATAATTTCTAAGAGCGCTATCATATAATAAAAACCACAGAAGTGCCGAAATCAGGACGAATGAAAATATTGTTATTATTCTCATTGCATTAATCTATCTTAATCGAATAAATATAATTTAGAATATAAATTTAGGATACAATTTTAGAATGTTAGAATGCCGACAATTGAAGAAAGGATAAGGGAAATTGAGGAAGAGATAAGGAAAACTCCATATAATAAAAAGACTCAGCACCATATAGGTAGGCTAAAGGCAAAACTTGCAAGACTGAGGGAAGAATTAATATCGAGAGGCGGCGGGGGTGGTGCAAGAACAGAGGGCATCAGAAAGTTTGGTGATGCGAGTGTTGCATTAGTCGGTTTTCCGTCCGTTGGAAAATCAACCCTGTTGAATAAATTGACAAATGTTAAGTCAAAAATTGCAGAATACGAGTTCACAACCCTGAGCGTAATCCCCGGGATGATGAAGTATAATGGGGCAGATATTCAGTTAATTGATTTGCCCGGGATTATAGAGGGAGCATCGATCGGTAGAGGAAGGGGGAAAGAAATTCTCTCGGTGATTAGGAATATGGATTTAATTCTGATAATTGTTGATGCCTTAAGGATTGAGCAACTCGGGATTATAGAGGATGAACTATACAAGATTGGAATTAGGCTAAATCAAAGGCGCCCAGATATTAAGATAGAGAGAAAGCACAGTGGAGGGATTCATATTATCTCAAATAAGAATCTAAAAATTAAAAAAGAATTAATCAAGGAAATTCTCAACGAATATAAGATTCATTCCGCAGATGTAACGATCCATGAAGAAGTTGATGAGGAGAAGATTATAGATGCCATAGTCGGAAACAGAGTCTATATTCCATCGATCATCGTAATTAATAAGATAGACCTCCTTGATGACTTAAATTCATTAAATTCAATTGGAGAGAAGATCAAGAGAGAATTTATTCCAATATCTGCGAAGAATGGAACGAATCTTGATGTGTTGAAGGATGAGATATTTAGGAGATTGGGATTTATAAGGATTTATATGAAGCCCCCCGGTAAAGAGGCAGATATGGAAGAGCCATTGATAATGAAGAGTGGTTCGAGAATTATAGATGTATGTGATAAAATTCACCAGGATATTAAGAAGGGATTTAGATATGCGAGGGTCTGGGGAAATTCCGTAAGATTCGATGGTCAGATTGTTGGCTTGGAGCATGAGGTTAAGGATGGGGATATAGTTACAATTATAACGAGATGATCCGAGATGATTAAGACTCACCCTCCTTCTTCTTCACCCTTGTTATATAACCAGCAATCTTATTTCTCATCGTCTTTGATTCGACATTACTAAACTCCTGAACCTTCCTCTTGTTTGTTTCAAAATCTGTTGTAAATTCATCACCATATTCCTCCAAGAGTTTGTCCGCAATCCTCTTCAAAAATGCCTGTTTTATTCTCCCCATTCCACATCACCTATATAATAGATCCCAAATTGTTATTTCTTCATCATCCTCGACCCTAACAATTTGTGGTTCCCCCTCAATTCCAGCCAATTCTGAAGCAACCTCTATTGCCTTGTCCATTCCACCAATATAATCAATTAACCCCAAATCCTTTGCATCTTTCCCAAGATATATGCTTCCATCGGAGATATTCCTGACATATTCTGGAGAGAGATTTCTATTCTTTGCAACATCATTTATGAAGTCGTTATAGACATCATCAACTATCTCTTGCAATTCCCTTTTTTCTTCTTCCGTCATTTCTCTATATGGACTTCCAATGTCCTTTACATCGCCGGACTTTATAACAGTAACATTTATTCCAATCTTTTTATATAATTCATAATAATGTTTAATTGTCATAATAACACCAATACTGCCAGTTATTGAATTCTCATCCGCAACGATCTTATCTGCCCCAGAAGCGACATAATATGCCCCCGAAGCTCCAACCTCTCCAATCCACGCAACAACGGGCTTTTTACACTCCTTTACAGCCCTCATTAATTCTCTGCTCGCGACAACACTTCCACCGCCGGAATTTATATCGAGAATTATTGCCTTTGTAAATGGATCGCCATCCTCTCTCTTAATTATCTCCTTTAATTTTCTTACATTTGCACACTGGGGTGTTTCAAGGATAGTTGCCTGACAACCCTCAATTGTTATCTCACCCTTTATTGGAATTACTGCTATCTTGTTTCCAATTCTGGGCACCTCACCACTTAAAATTCCCACAATGAAAAATGTCATTCCCATAATCCCCAAAATGAACAGAAAGATTGCCCCAATCGTAATCAAAATCTTCCACTTCCTTTTCATCCAACTCACCAGGGTATTGATTAAGTTAATAAGACATGACCCTCTCTATTATCTCTTGTTATTTTTGTATTAGAGTGCGGTCGCCGGGATTTGAACCCGGGTCGCGGGCTTGGCAAGCCCGAGTGATAACCAGACTACACTACGACCGCTAAATCACGAATCATGAAATGTTGATTTATTTAGGATTATTGGGATACAATTATTATTTTAGGATAATTAATAAACTTATAAGGATGTAAGAAATAAATATTTGGATTGAAAAAATGCACGAGTCGGTTTTCTTATTATTTATTTTATCATTCATCGGCACTTATCTCATGACTCCTTGGATAATACCAAAACTGAGAAGAGCAAAGATTACTGGAAAGGACATGAATAAACCCGGAATGCCGGAGATTCCGGAGATGGGTGGTTTTGCAATCGTCTTTGGCACCTCCTTAGGTGTTTTGACAGCGATCGCGGCTTATACATTCTCTGAACAGATTTATTCCATTACCGGGCTTACATTATTTCCAGAACTTAGACTTGAACTCATATTTGCTTCTCTATCAACAATTCTCATAATCTCGATAATTGGGATATTTGATGATTTATTCTCTATGAGGCAAATTGTTAAGGCTTTATTGCCATTATTTGCAGCACTTCCATTGGTTGCTGTAAAGGCTGGAACAACAAAGATGGTAATTCCATTTATCGGCTCTATAGAATTCGGTATACTCTACATTCTAATTCTTGTTCCAATAGGAATTACCGGGGCGTCAAATGTTACAAATATGCTCGCTGGTTTTAACGGGCTTGAGGCGGGAATGGGATTGGTTGCATGTTTATCCCTGGCATTTATTGCATTCAAAACAAATAATCCCGAGAGTTTTATAATTCTAATCGCCATTAGTGGTGCGCTGCTAGCATTTTTATTCTATAACTGGTATCCCGCAAAGATATTAATCGGCGATATCGGAACCCTGACAATAGGTGCTGCGATCTCCTCTGCAGTAATTGTTGGAAATTTTGAGACCGCTGGAATAATCGTGATAATTCCGTATGCCATTGATTTTTTTATAAAGGCAATAAATGGATTTCCATCAGGCGATTGGTGGGGCACATGCATAAATGGAAAATTATACTGCAAAAAAAAGCCAATAAGTTTTTGTCAGTGGATAATGAAGCTTAGTAATGGAATCTCTGAGCAGAATTTGGTTTTATCATTAATTTTCTTTGAATTTATCTGTGGAATTATCGCAATTTTAATATTTTCTATTTAAGACTGATGAAAAATTCGGTGAAAAATAGAACTTAACTTAAGAAAATTTGCACATCTCTCGCATATTTATTTAATTAAAAGTTGTAATAGTAATAAGAACAAATAAAGATGGCTTTAATACCACTTGGAGAAGGTCAAAAGAGGAGAGGGTTTTCGCTCAGAGGTAAGCAGGAGACCGGATTTAGATGGATGGATGTGATCTATGTTCTAATAATGGCATTTCTTTTTGTTATGCTTATATTCCCCCCAACAGATGCGATCGTAATTGGAAATTTTTATATAAATTTTCGCCTCTTTGTTTTACTGTTGATTGCCATCCTATATATCCAAAGGACTATTGTTAAATTTGATGAATATGAGAGGGGCGTTGTTTTTAGGCTGGGTAAATTCAAGGAAGTTGCCGGACCTGGTTGGACACTGATTTTCCCGCTTCTTGAGAAGTATGTTAGGGTAGATTTGAGGTTGCATGTATATACCATAGACCCCCAAGAGGTTGTTACAAGGGATAAGGTTAGATTCTTGGTATCGCCGGAGGTTTTTATGTATGTATCGGACCCAAAGAGTGCAGTTATAAATGTCAGAGATTATGAGAGTGCAGTCCTAAGCTATGTAAATTCCGCATTAACCCATATATGTGGAAGTTCCACTTCTGACTATATAGTTTCTCATATGGATGAGATAACTCATAAGATCGAGGCATCCATACATAAAGCCGCAAATCAGCCGGGGAGAGAATGGGGTGTGGTTGTTCCGAAGATTAAATTAACATTTATAAGATTTCCCGAGAAGGTACAGGATGCCATGCATGAGAAGGTTGCTGCAGAGCAATTGAAGTTGGCTGCACATGAAAAGGCCGAAGCAATTAAGGTTGAAATCGATGCCATTAGAGAAGCTGGTTCTAAATTGACAGACCCTGCTCTAACATATATGTACTTAGAGGCATTAGATAAGATCGCGAGAGGAAGGGCAACAAAAATAGTATTGCCGTTGGAGATTTCAAGATTGGCAGAATCGATTACAAAGAGGACTGGTGTTTCTCCGGAGTCATTAATTACACCAGAGATGGTCAATTATTACAAAGATGTTATGGATAAGTATGAACAGAGGATAAGAAGCATAGAGAAGAAACTAGAGAAGGATGAAATCGAACCAAAGAGATTAGAAGAGTACAAGGAGGATATTGAAAAAGAGGAGGAAGAATATAAAAAGAGAATTGAGGAAATAAAGAAGAGATTGGGTGTGATTAAAAATGAGTGATGAAGATTTAAACACCAATAACATCACAATCGATGAAAGTGGGAAATCTGTTACCGTGAGAGTAAATCCAAAATTATACAAGGTTCATGTAATAATGAGGGCCGCCGACGAATTAATTGACGATAATCACATAATAATAAATGGTGACCCAGAAAAAAGCATAATAGTGAAATTTATATCAAAAAAGGACGAGGTGACGAGGGAGGAATTGTTAAAGACGGCGTACGAATTTAACACATTATTGGTTGCGATAAGTGGCAAGGGTTAATATGGACATCCCCTTCATATTTGATAAGGGTCCCCCAGAGCCCGAAAGACTAGAATTGGATGAGAACAAACTGAGAAAACTTCTATCTAAATTATTACCCGAATTTAATCTAGAGATAAAATATATGGAAAGGACCAGGGAGGGAGACATTATTATCGTTTCTCATCATTTTGTCCTAAATAAAGATGTAAGAACCCTTCTCAGGGCCATCTCATATCACGGTCCGATAGAAAGAGAAGATATTGAGGACCTTCAAGAAGATATGTTACAAATTGGTGCAATAAATGGCATTCTAATTACATCTTCATATTTTACGAAGGATGCGCAGAAATATGCCAAACACTTGCCAATAAGACTTGTTGATGGAGCCGAGCTAATAGAACTCTTAGAGGAACATAGGGTTGTTGAGGCAAAGGGGGCGTTTCTTCCAAGATTCACCGATGAAGAGGTTATAGATTATTTTGAGAATAGGAAAAGGGAAAGATTATTTGGGCTTTTTCCATCCGATGAGAAGATCGTCGAGATAGATAGGAGATATATTCCATTGGCACAGTTTAGATTTAGGCAAATTCTTAATGATAAGGAAATTATAAGGAATGTTTATGTTGATCTACACAGCGGCGATGTTCTCTACCTGGAGGAGGATAAGATAATGCGAGATGACTTCATAAGGAGGATCATGGATCTGCCTCAAGATGCAAAAAAGGAGTATATGGATTTGATAAGATATGGGGAATTAAAACATAAGTATGTCAAGGGAAAAACTCTAAATATATTGGAGAGGAAGGGTCTTGTGATTGTTCAGATGGACGGTAGGGGCGATAAATTAAATCTAATACTCGATGAAATTTCAGACGCCGTCACTATAACAACAAGTGAGATTTCAACACCAACATCTGAAGCGCCAAAACTAAAGAAGAGAGAGAAAGAAAAACAAGTTAGGGCAATTATCTATAAACCGGAGATCGATATATCATTTGACCTTGAGCACTTTATGGAATTCAGTAAAGAAATAAAAAAGGAATTCGACCCAGATCCAATAAATTACAAATATGATGAGATTTTGGATATATTGCAAAATTTATACAAGAAAGATAAGATTTCATATGATGGTCTTGTCTATTTGCCATATTATAAGTGTAAGTATGTGACTTCAGATAATGTAGAAAGGTATGATAAATTAATTGCTCCAAAATTCAAACCATTCATGCCAAAATTTGATAAGTATCTTATCTATAGAATTATCGACAAATTTCCCGCAATTCCATATCTATTTATAGCTATCATGTATTTAATTATAAATTTGAAGGAAATCGACAAAGTGATACATATATTTTCATCCGCGTTCATATTTTTATTGATTTGTATTATAGTTGGAATTCTGCTGAAGATTATATTCAAAACGGAGAGAAGAATTCCGAGGTATACCGGCACAATAGCAAAATATGGATTTCCATCAATTCATAGTATGGCATCCATCGGTGGCATAGCATTTGTGTATTTTGTAAATCCATTCTTCGCATTGCTTCTAATCCCCCTGGGTTTGCTCTATGTGCACTCAAGAATTAGCCTCAAGGTCCATTCCGAGATCGATGTCTTGGGAGGGGCGATCATTGGAATAATAATTGGAATATTCTGTGGAATCTACATACTTAAAATCCATTTGCCATATGAAATAGAAATTCTATTTAGTATCCTATTCTTTATCGTGCCATTGGCCATAACATTTATAGAACTAAGAATGCGATAATTAGTATCCTGCGGGCCTACTATATAGAAAATTAACCAGGGCCAGTGCAAGGGCAATTATAAAAAGACCAAGGAGCGTATAAATTAAGCCATTTCTGGCTTCTCTTTTGTCCTCGGTGGTGGAGGCGGTTATAAATTTAAATCCATGAAATATTAATAGGAGAGTCGCAAATGCTGTGGATATCCCATATATAAGATTCACGAAATCCCAGATCGATGCCTCCCTCAACTCGATGGGTATGATGTGCTGAGAATAAACATTAGAAATTAATATAAAGACTAAAAAAATTACCAAGATTTTATATTTCATATTTTCCCTTCACTATTGAATTTAATTTAAATCCTTGGGTTATACCATATTTGCCCTTATTATCTCCTCCAATATTTCAAGAAACTTCTTTTCTTGATCCTCGGTCAATTCAACTAAACCACCTTCTTCGATGCGCAAATCGTTGTTGTCTGCAACAACAACCAATGCCCTTGAAACTGGGACACCGAATATCTTTCTCAGATCTTCGTTGGCATTCAGGTCCTTTATTATATTCTCAAGTATGTCCATCCGTATTCCAACCCTGTCCGGGTTTACCTTCTCGGTTTCTTCTTCTGGCATTTTTCATACCTCCATTTATTTCGTTTCAAATATCTTCCTTATCTTTGCGGGAACTTGAGTCCTCAACAGTATTTCACCAAATTCATCATATTTCTTTAATTCTGGATCTGTGACAACATAGAAATAGATGTCATATCTCCTTAACATTTTTAGTTTATCCCTCATTCTATCTAAGCTTATTTCAACATTTGGTTCTGCAATTATCTCTATCGCCACTATCTCTCCAGTTAATGTCTCAAATGTTATATCTGGCAGTGTTGTGTGATGAATTAACACCCTATCGGTATATTTCTTTATTTCTTCGTATATGAGATACTGCAAAACGAAATGTTCATCAGTTTCTTTGGTTTCATTTCTTATAATAAACACCTCATTCATTCCTTCTAAGTTCTCCACCTTAACCTCGTGGAATCCCATATTAAGAAGAGCCTGCATTTCATCATAACTCAACTTAGCTTCACGATGGATCGGCTTTGTCACATCAAATTCCATCTTGGCTTCATATTCGACCTCTGGACCCTTTTTCTCTTCTCTTACCAATTCTCTCAACTCATCTGGCTTTGTTGTTATTATACGATGTTCCTCGGGCGATGCTTGGATATAGATGGGCACCCTTGAATTCCCAGCTATAAGTAATGCATTACCGATACCCGCTCTCTTCACGAATTCTGCCTCGGCCTCATTTAAATGAAATCTTTCCACAATATCATCTATTACCGTTGTATCTTGCTTTAATAATAATTTTGTTGCCGTGTTTGCCATTACTGCCCTACCAGCCCTCGATGTCAACACATCCTCAACATCTTGGGTTATCATTATAAGACCGAGATTGAATTTTCTACAGGTCTTTATTATTCTGAAGACATACTCCCCCTCTTCACCGGCCGATAGGACAGTCCATGCCTCGTCTATAACAACAATCTTCCTCTTCTTAGATTTCTTCATTTGATTGTAGATATATTCCAAAAGGAGGAACATAATTGGACCCTTCCCAACATCTGGTATATCCCTTATATCGAATGATATCATTCTATTGTCCAATTCCATCTTTGTGTGCTGATTTAGAAATCTGAGACCACCAGTGACAAATGGCTTTAATCTCGTCACTATGGCCATTGCAGGTTTATAGATTATATCCTTATCGGACCTTGTTAATGGAAGTACATGATTATATAAATCCTCGAGGATTGGTGGTGTTTTGGACCACGTTCTTGGGTCATGGGTAATCCCAGCATCTTCATATGTAGAATCAATACAATCATCTAGGATCGCCCTCATACTCTCGTCCATTCCACCCATCAACACTCTAAAGAATGAAAGCAGAGATAATTTCTTCTCATCATAACTCTGGCCCAACATATCCATGGGATTTATAATGTTATCCGAATCCGGCGCGATCCTAATTATCTTACCATCAAATGTCTTCACCAAGTCGGTATATTCTGCTTGCGGGTCAATTATATTTATATCAACACCCTCCATAAATTCCCTCATAATTAATAATTTTATACAATAGCTCTTCCCACCGCCCGATGTACCCAAGACAATTATATTTGGATTACTCAGCTCAAAGGGATCAATAATTATGGGGATATTATTTATCTGATTAAACCCTATCAAGATTCCCGTTGTGTGATGCTCGAGTGAAGTAGTTGCGAATGGGAAGCACGCCGCTACCCCAGATGATGTAATGTTTCTTGTTATATGAATCTCATCATTCCCTATTGGCAATACCGACCTTAATGCGGAGTACATCTGAAATGATGGAATCTTCGGTGTTATCATTATCGATGTCATGTTCGCCTTTATCTTACTTGTGACCTTATCCAAGGTTTTTTTGTCATGCGCCTTTGCATCAATATATAGACTCATATCGAACATCTTCTCAGTCCCAGCCTGTATCTGGCTCAGCAGTGCCATTGTATCTTGATGCTTTTGTATCAATGATTGTGGAACGATCTTGCCCTCGGACTCAAGTGCATAGATGTCTGTCTTCTGCTTTTTCAGTTCATTTTCCAACATCGTTATTGTAGATTCAATTGAATACGGTCTTATATGAATTGATAAATCAAAATCGAGATTCATCTCAATAAGCCTTGTTAACCATCCCGGCTCAACCACCCTGGGAAAATTTATTGCCGCAATTACCCTGTGAAATTTGTTATCTATATCGATATAGTCTGGATGCCTCTTAATTGTGGAGGGTGATGTCAAATATGTTAGTAATTTATTCTTGTATTCATCATACAATTTCTTCTTCCCTTCCTTTTTCTTCTTCATGAATGGCAGTTTTTTTATTGGAAGTTTTATGTTTGGAAACATTTTAGGATTCAGATAAAATTTGGGTTGAGGATTTGGATATCTTTTCTGGGGTCTTCCACAATCTCTTATACATTGTTACTGGAGATACAAATTCCTCATCGATATAGATCATCTCTGTGAAATACGATGCATATAAATTCAACAATTCCTTGGTATTCAATCTCTTTGAATTTATTCCAGAATATGATAGTGAATCCATAATATTTCTACACCGCACATCAAGACTTCTCAGGACCTCTCTCTCATCCCAGTGTTTCTTCGCCGGAATTACGATGTAGAATAATCTATCATTTATCTTTATATCCTTTATAAATTCATTCATATATGTTGCAAAGTGTTCATAATATGCTAAGGAAATCTTATCATCCCTCTCCTCAATTCTCCTCTTTAATGCTGCGAGATAATCACCAATATCCAAATTGACACTCTTCATAACAATCTGAATTGGAAAATCAATTGTATTCAAAAATTCTAAAAAACCATATATCACGGAATCTTGGTCATCCTTGCTCAGCATACCAAAATTTATTGGGGTTACCTGTATAATCCCCAATGCCCTACCATCTTTCATAAACACGGTATCTGCCCTTATGTCCTTCACCTCCATGAGGTTCTGTGCATCTGGAGACAGCCAAGAAATCCTCTTCTTAGCCCCGGCAAATGTGGCGAGAGTCATGATATAGGCATCTAAGTTCAGTAAAGCAAATGCTAAGCCCCCTCCACCAACGACCAAAACGATTAATATTTTAAAAAACTCCGGCTTTATATTGGAAAACATCCAAACATATAGGCAAATTGCCCCAGCAACTCCAATATATATGGATTGCTTTATTGTAAATGGTCCGATGAATCTCTCCTCATACTTCACATCGGTTGGAATTATTACTGGCATTTTAATTTAATTATTATTTGAATTTTGCAATTATTAGTCTCTTATATCTATATCTTCCTTGAGTGTCTACATA
>QMZM01000019.1 GCA_003663175.1 Candidatus Altarchaeales archaeon
AAATTTTCCTCTCCGATATATGAACTAATGCTCGACATGGTTGGCAGGATAATTGGTCAGAACCCAAGACTTTATGCGGAGATTCAGATGGAAAACCCAAGGGTTAATGAGGTGCATGAGAAATTTCTTGAGACCGCAAAAAAACTGAGTGAAATTATAAGGGAGAAGGATGAAAAGAAATTTATTGAGATTATGAAGGATGCTGCAAGGCATTTTGATGATGTTGAGAGAGCAATGGGGAGGTCGGATAAGGCGATATTCTCACTCATACACGAATTAGAAACTCTGAGGAATTCCATTGGAAGGGAATTATGTATAAGGCATATCTACTCTGGAAATGTTCATGTGGGAATCCTCAAGGATGTGACTGCGGAGAGTATAATTTTAGAGGATAATAAACATAGATATGAATTAAAATTATCAAATATTCAAATTGTTGATGGAAGAGAGAGGATGAGATTGAGAATAGAAAAATTTGGAACCGTATCCAGGGATTTTTCCGTAATATTTGACAGTAATGTGGATGAGAAATTTATATCAGAATTACTCATGGATTACGATGAGAATATAACCGAGGTTAGAATAAAGGACATCTACTCTGGTCCGCAGATTGAAAAGGGTAAGAAGAGCATATGTTTCGGAATTAAGATAATAAATTCTAAACCAAAGAAGACAGAAATGAAGATTATTGAATTTCTTGAGAGGCTCGGGGGTAGATTGAGATAACCTCGATATAAATCACTAAGTAGAAATTGAATATTCAAAGAGTGAAGACAGAAGAAAACCAATCCCCAGGATTAAAACGATGGTTGCACCAGAAGGCAAATCAAATATATAAGATAGATATAAACCAGTTATAGTTAGAACAATTGCAATAAATATTGAGAGGAGCATCAAATTTTTGATGTTGTGGGTAAATCTCCTGCTTATTGCTGCCGGGATCGTTAGTAATGCTATAACGAGGATAACACCAACTGCTCTTATCAAAACTACAACACTCAAAGCGACTAAACATAAAAGCAAGAGATACATGGTCTTTGTCGGAACACCAACAACCTCTGAGAATTCTTCATCAAATGAGATTGCCAAAAATTCTTTGTGGAATAAGATAACCGTGAGGATTATTATTACATTCAAGATCAGCATTATAATTAAATCAAAAGAGGTAACTGCGAGGATCGAACCAAAGAGGTAACTGAATAAATCTGGCGCATAACCCGGGCTCAGAGCAATAAAGATAACTCCCAATGCCATACCAACTGCCCATACTATGCCTATGGCCGTGTCTTCACCAAACTCACTTTTTTTACCAATAGTTCCGATACCAAGTGCAGCCAATATGCTGAATGGAATAGTAGCAATGATTGGGTTTATTCCAAGCAAATAACCCAAACCGATTCCACCAAATGCGGCATGAGAAATTCCTCCACCAATAAAAACTATCCTCTTTATTACAACATATGTGCCGATAATCCCACATGTTACACTTACCAAAATTGCTGCGATTAAGGCATTTCTAATAAATTCATATTGGAGGATATCCATCATTTTTTCTCATGCCTCTCCAAGACTCTGTGTGGAACTCCATGTGCTATTAGTTCTATTGGACATTTATATACTTCTTCAAGCTTTTTCAATCCAGCTTCTCTTGGACCATGATAAAATAACCTGCGATTCAAACAAGCAATTTTTTCTACATATGTAGAAATAACACCGATGTCATGAGTTACCAAGACTATTGCCATTCTTTTCTTAAGATTTAAGAGTAATTCATAGAATGATTTTTGCATTTCGGGATCGATACTTGCGGTTGGTTCATCTAGCAGAAGCAGTTTTGGTTCCCTTGCGATTGCCCTAGCCACAAGAACCCTCTGCACTTGTCCACCTGACAACTTACCTATCTGCCAATCCTTAAATTCGAGCATTCCAACGGTATCGAGGGCATTGAGAGCAGTTTCTACATCTTCCCTGGAATAACTTCTGATCAATCCCCTGTACCTACCCATGAGAACTACCTCAAGCACACTTATCGGAAAATTTGGATCGAAGTGAGTATACTGAGGAAGATAGCCAATTAATTTCCTCCCTTCCTCTGGATTTTTTCCAAATACTTCAACTTCCCCCCTATCTGGCCTAATCAACCCGAGAATAACTTTAAGCAATGTTGTCTTTCCACCACCATTTGGACCTATTAAAGCGAGAAAATCATTTTGCCTTATTGAGAGATTTATATCTTCAAGAACTGGAATGTTATTGAAGTAAACCCATAAATTTTTTATGCTGACTATCTTTTTCATCTTTAAGCCTCTGCAAAGGCTTTAGCGACCTTTCGCATATTTTCTAGGTAGTTCCTTTCCAATGGATCTACAAGAACAACCCTTCCATTAATTTCCTCGGCTATAGCCTCTGCAGTTTTTGTATTAAACTGCGGTGACGCAAACACTATGGTTATATTATTCTCCTTCGCTTGTTGTATTAAATTAAGAATTCCCCGAGGGGTTGCCTCTTTACCTTCCCTTTCAATCGGTATCTGTTCTAACCCATAATCTCTAGCAAAGTATGCCCACGCTGGATGGTACACCATGATTTTTCTGTTCTTTTTTTCGGAGAGAGCTTGGGCAATTTCATTATCCAATTTGTCTAACTCTTGTAAGTATTTTTCTTTATTTCTCGCATAGTATTCTCGGTTGCCTGGATCTATTTGGATCAAGCCCAGGTATATGTTCTCAACCATTATCCTCGCATTTCTTGGAGAGAGCCATATGTGTGGATCATTTTCTATAAATTTTATTCCCTTTGAACAATCAACAATCAACATTTTTTTATTAAGAGAGATTATTTTGTCCATCCATGCCAATTCAAATTCAATTCCAGAACCGACCTTTGCATACATTCTCGCCTTGCTGACCTCCTTTAACTGAGATGGTCTTGGCTCATAGGTGTGAGGACTTGCCCCAGGGGGAACCATAACCGTTACCCTTACCTTATCACCACCCACCCTCTCCACAAACTCGGCTTGAGGCAATATGCTAACAACTACTCCTATCTTTTCTTCATTTTTTTCCGTCTCCGGAGTGATCAGATATATAAGATATATAATAAAGCAGACTGCAGTAAGAATCATTCCAAACAACAATGCTTTTTTATGCATTTTTTACATTTTATTACCCATTACCCCCCCATAATAACTCTTATGACAAAAGATATATAAAAATTATTTAATTTTTAGATTTTTGTTAATAACTTTTATACAATATTTATAAGATTAGTTATTAATTGATTATTGATGGCGAAGATAATCAGCATATCCCTAAATGAGGAAATACTCGGGGAGATAGATAAGATAAAGAGGGAGTTGGGGTTTTCTGGAAGGTCAGAGGTAATCAGAACCGGGGTGAGAATGCTCATAGCAGATAGTAGAGAAAGAGAGAAATTATCCGGCAGGATGAGTTCGATACTCTTGTTAATGCATAACCAGAAGGCAGAGGACATAGTTACAGAGATAAAACATAACTTCGAGGATATAACAAAAACACAGATTCACAGCCATCTGAAGGAGGATAAATGTCTTGAGATTTTTATTCTTGATGGTAATGCGGAGAAAATAAAGCAATTTGTTAAATTATTTCAGACGAGTGGGAAAATGGACTATATTAAGTTAATCATTCCATAATATTGATTGGGTGGTTAATATGGTAAGGATTTATTATGACAATGATGTAGATCTTGATATTCTAAGGGGAAAGAGGATTGCAATAATCGGCTACGGAAACCAGGGTTCTGCCCAGGCAAAAAATATGAGAGACTCCGGCTTAGATGTTATCATAGGCTCCAGAAGAGGCGAGGGTTGGGAGAATGCAGAAAATGATGGCTTTGATGTGATGCCAATTGAGGATGCGGCGGATGAGGCAGACATAATCCATATCCTGATCCCGGATGAGGTCCAGCCTCAAGTATATGAGGAAAAGATTGAATCTAATCTAAAAGATGGCAATGCTCTTATGTTTTCTCACGGCTTTAATATAAGATTCAAAACGATAGTTCCTCCAGATAACATAGATGTGATAATGGTTGCGCCAAAGGGTCCAGGGATATTGGTAAGGAAGACATTCTTGGATGGATTTGGAACTCCCGCATTAATAGCAGTTGAGCAGGACTATACCGGAAAGGCAAGAGAAATCGCCTTAGCACTTGCAAAGGCAATAGGCTCAACAAGGGTTGGCGTGATTGAAACAACATTTAAGGAAGAGACAGAGACGGATCTATTTGGAGAACAGGTTGATTTATGTGGAGGTGTTACTGAGTTGATAAAGGCTGCATTTGATGTACTTGTCGAGGCGGGATATCAACCAGAGTTGGCATATTTCGAAACACTGCACGAATTGAAACTGATAACGGATTTGATTCAGGAGGGCGGCTTAGAATATATGTGGTCGTGTGTTTCAAATACTGCGGAGTATGGTGGTAGAACAAGGGGTAAGATTGTTATAGATGAACATGTCAGGGAGAATATGAGAAGAATCTTGAGGGATATACAGAATGATAAATTTGCTACGGAATGGATTAATGAGTACAAATCTGGGCTAAGAAATCTGTGTAGAATGAGGGAAGAGGAGAAGGAATTACTTATAGAGAAGGTGGGCGCAAAACTTAGAAAGATGTTTAAGAAATAATGCTGACGAAGAGAATAATTCCATGTCTGGATTGTGATCTTTCGGTTCCGGATGGCAGGGTTGTGAAGGGAATAAAATTTAAGAGGATAAGATATGCTGGAAACCCCCCAGAATTGGCAAGTAAATACTATGATGAAGGGGCTGACGAAATTGTTTTTCTTGATATAACCGCATCCCATGAAAGAAGAGAAACCATGGTAGATGTTATAGAGAGAACCGCAGAGAATGTTTTTATACCGCTAACTGTTGGTGGGGGGATAAAAAGCATTAAAGATATGAGAAAGATTCTGAATATTGGAGCTGATAAGATTACCATAAATACTGCAGCGATAAAGAATCCCTCACTCATAAGAGAGGGCTCAAAGAGATTTGGAAGTCAATGCATTGTTGTTGCGATCGATGCAAAATTAACAAATAGAACGGAGAGCGGCTTTGAATGTTATATCTATGGCGGAAGAAAGGCGACTGGAATCGATGCATTGGAATGGGCAAAAAATGTTGAGAGATTGGGGGCTGGAGAAATTCTATTGACATCAATGGACAGAGATGGCACAAAACTCGGCTTTGACATCGAACTAACAAAGACGATATCTGAGAATGTAAATATCCCAGTTATAGCATCGGGCGGGGTTGGAAATCCAGAGCATATCTATGAGGTGTTTGTAAAAGGTAAGGCAGATGCTGCTCTGGCAGCATCGATATTCCATTTTAATGAATATTCAATCTATGATGTAAAAAAATATTTAAGAAAGAAGGGAATAAATGTCAGATTATAATCTAGATTCTGTGCCGAGCATCGCTCCAATCTCACTCATGTCCCTTGCATTTCTTGCATCTTCGGGAAGTTCTATGTTCATGGGCTTATCATAATCATAGAAATTCATTGTAATAGATATGTTCATTGTTGTATTCTCATATTCGGTCTCCATGTCTATTCCCATCCTTGAGATCAGAAATGTGTTCTTGTCTATCCATTCCCTCACCTTTAATGACTTAAGAGATTCTTTTATTCCCTCTATATCTGTTGATGATGTTGACAGATACTGCTTAGATATTAATCTGAGGATATCATCCGTCCTTGGATTTATATCTAAGATGTAACACTCCCTATCATTTAACATTTCTGTTCCACTCAAGATAACTGGAGAATTTCTCATTATTTCGGATTCCATATGTACATATTCCAGAGACCACACATCCTCGGCGGTTTCGTTCTTGACCCAGCCAAACATTGGAATATTTATGTATTGTGTATTTCCAATAACATATTGCTCCATTTCCATCTTCATGCCAAGGAAGTCAACTGTCATTTTCGAATACATTTTTTTCTGGTTCATGTCAATTTTTCCATCCCCGCTTATTTTAAAATTCATCTCACCAGTTCCAATTCCCACCACTTCACCTTCCCTCTTTGTAGCAATATCCATATCGATGTCAAATGCATAGCTCTTCACATTTTGCATCGCATCAATGGACTTATCCCTAATTTCCTCTGCAGTAAGTTTCTTCTGAACTTCTTGTCCTATACAGCCAGAATACATCAGTAAAATTCCAATGAGGAATAGAATCTTTTTGTCCATATTAGTAATTATCCACATGTATTTAAATATTTTTCTATTTAGAGATTTCGTCTCAAATGGAATGATAATTGTATCGAATCGAATTGAAATTTTAAGTTATACGACAAAATAATAAGGACAATGATATTATCAAATGAATTGAAGACTGCAATAGAAGCCTCGAAGAAGGCTGGGAGGATATTGATGGATCTGTATGGAAAGGTGAAAATCAAATACAAGAGGGATGGGACGATAATCACAAAGGCAGATGAGATGTCAGAGAAACTCATAAGGAAAATTCTCACAAATAGATTTCCGGATTATTCAATTATTGGTGAGGAATTTGGTTTTGAAGAAAAAAGTTCGGAGTATCTGTGGGCAATTGATCCCTTAGATGGAACAACAAATTACTCGATCAGGAATCCATTCTTTAATGTTTCCATAGCACTCTTAGATGAGGAAAAACCAATTCTTGGTGTTGTTTATTATCCATTTCAGGATGAATTGTTCTTTGCGGAAATCGGGAAGGGGGCATATCTAAATAATAAAAGGATTTATGTCTCTGGAGAGGATAAATTTGAGAACGCGGTGCTGACATTTTGCCATAGAAGCGACCCAGAATCTGTTGAGAGAATGGCAAAAATCTTTAGAGAATTTAAAATGCGAAATCCAAAGGTGAGACAGATTGGCGCCGCAGCGTTGGAGATGTGTTATGTCGCATGCGCGAGGGTTGAGTCATTTCTCATGATAAACCTAAACATATGGGATGTCGCGGCGGGTGCAATTATAGTTAAAGAGGCGGGAGGCAGGGTAACGGATTTTGACGGAAATGAATTCGATATAAATTCTAAGGATATTCTGGCATCAAATGGTCTACTTCATAACGAATTACTGAGATTGATAAATTTATAAAATTTAAAAAATGCGAAGGATGAGATTTAGCAATCAAGATACGGAACAGATAATCAAGCATCTAAGCAATTATCTCAATGAGAATTTCAGATACGATTTGATCATAAATGTAAATCCTCAAGAAATGGAATTTATAATTAGAAGGTCGATGAAGAAGAGGAGTAGATCTGAGAAGAGAATTATTAATGGGGATATGAAGAATTTAAGGAAGAGGCAAAGGCGACTCGTGAGGACAAAAAAGAGAACGAGACCGAAGATAAGGTCGGTGAAGAGGGGAAGAACGGTAGAATTAAAGGGCAGGGTATATTAAAAATGGAAATTGATGCGGATTTTCATATACATTCAAAATATTCGGGTGGTTCATCTGCCAATATGGATCTCCCAATCATTGCAAGAGAGGCGGAGCTAAAGGGCTTAAATCTCGTTGGGACCGGCGACGCTCTGAATATAAAGTGGTTGGGACATATAAAGGAAAATTTAAGGGAATACAACTCGGGAATATACGAAATTGACAAATTTTCAACAAAATTTATAATAACAACCGAGGTTGAGGATAATAGGAGGGTTCATCACCTCATCTTATTTCCATCAATATCATCTGCGGAGGACCTGAGAGAGAGAATTCATAGGTATTCGGGAGATATTGACAGTGACGGAAGACCACATCTCAATTTAAATGCCGAAGAGATCGTTGATTATGTCAGGGATGTCAATGCGTTAATCGGACCATCGCATGCATTTACACCATGGACAGCAATCTATAAGGAGTATGACTCGATGAGAGAGTGCTACGGGGATAACCTAAGATACATAAAATTCCTTGAGTTGGGGTTATCGGCAGATACATATATGGCTGACAGAATTCCGGAACTACAAGATTTAACATTTATGTCGAACTCCGATGCCCACTCGCCATGGCCACATCGCCTTGGAAGGGAATTTAACAGAATCTCAATTAGAGATCTAAAATTTGATGAAATCTCAAGTGCAATTAAACACGAAAATGGTAGAAAATTCGTACTTAATGTCGGATTAAATCCGAGAGAGGGAAAATACCATCTAACCGCGTGTAGTAGATGCTATATAAAATTCAGACTCGCAGATGCCATAAGACTGAGATGGACATGTCCAGAGTGCAATGGCAGGATAAAGAAGGGTGTGATGGATAGAATAAATGAATTATCCGCCTGGAAAAATCCGCACCATCCCTGGCACAGACCGAGATACATGCATATAATACCGCTTGCGGAGATCATTTCCTTAGTGACCGGAATAAGTTCGCTACAAAGTAGAAGAATAGAGGATAGGTGGAACAACCTCGTTAGAAGATTCGGGACCGAGATTAATGTTCTAATTGATGCGGATATATCAGAAATAAGGGAGATCGATATGGAGGTTGCCAATATAATTGATAGGTTAAGGAGGGGTAGAGTGAGATACATCGCGGGGGGTGGTGGCAAATACGGAAGACCGACATTGCAACAAGTCGATGATAATTTCTGGGGTGTTCAAAGATCACTATCCGAATTCCAATAGGTTTTATCTCAGATTTATGTATTGGAGTTTATATATGTGAAATTCACTTATTTATTTAGTTTATTTATATTTATAATGTTTAATTTATATATATCATTACCTCATTTAATTTATAATAACTTTTTCTGAGGGATTCTATTGGAAACCAAAACACTGAAGGGAACGACAACAATCGGGTTGGTATGTAAGGATGGTGTAGTGTTTACAGCAGATAAACGCGCATCAATGGGTTCATTCATAGCAAGTAAGAGGTCGAGGAAAATCTTCAATATAAATAATTTTGTAGCATCAACCGTTGCCGGTTCGGTTGGCGATGCCGATGCATTAATGCGCTTAATCCGGGCGGAGGCTACCTTATATGAGATGAACAATAGGGAGAAGATGTCACCCAGGGCGGTTGCAACATTATTGTCAAACATCCTACAGGGAAGTAGAATATTCCCGTATCTTGTGCAATTGATAATAGGCGGAATTCAAATTCATAATGATAGGGTGGAGTTATATACCTTAGATCCCATTGGGGGTCTCATTGAGGAGAAAATGGCTGCAACCGGTTCTGGCTCGCCAATTGCGTATGGCATCTTAGAACAAGAATACTCAGAAGATAAATCCGTAAATGAGAATATACCAATAGCATTGAGGGCATTGAATTCTGCAATGCAGAGAGACTCCGCAACTGGGGATGGAATTGCCTTGGTCACGATAACGAGGGATGGATTCAGGGAATATAAAAAGGAAGAGATAGATAAAATAATCAAAAAATTTATCTCTGAATAAAATCTATCAAACAAGATACTGTAAAATAAAAATCTTTATGCGTTAATCTTGATTGCTTTTGCTCGAAAATTCATTATTAAATTCATTATTTAATAATTTTGCATTTATGGAGGTGAGTTCTTTGGAATTTAGAGAGATAAAGAGAATAATTGAAAAAAACATCCCCATGGAGAAGATCGATAAGATTGACCTTGAGGGTCCAAAGGTAGTCCTCTACACAAATGATATAGAATTCTTTATCGATAATGATAATGAAATAAGGAATCTTGCCACATTATTAAAGAAGAGAATAATCCTCAGGTCATCCGCAGATAAACTGATGGATGTCGAATCTGCAAGAAAAATAATTCTAGGAATAGTTCCAGAGGAAGCAAATATTAGTGGAATAGAATTTGACCCAAATTTTAAGGAGGTGTATATAGAGGCGGAGAAATTAGGCTTGGTAATTGGAAAGCACGGTCAAACCCTGGATGAGATTGCAAAGAAGACGGGATGGATTCCAAAACTACTCAGAAAACCACCAATCGAATCGGAGACTATAAGGGGTATAAGAAAGAGCCTCTTTGAGAGCAGTGATAAAAGGCTAAGGATTCTGCAAAGGGTTGGTAAGAGAATCTACAGAAAACCAACTTCAACCTGCGACTGGGTTAGGATTACGCCCTTAGGTGGTGCAAGGGAGGTTGGAAGGTCTTGCTTCTTGCTTCAAACACCGGAGAGCAATGTTCTCATAGATTGTGGCATAAACACCGCCGCTACCAATAATAATAGATTCCCGGATCTAAGGGCTACAAAATTAGAGATCGAGAATTTAGATGCCATAATTATATCACATGCTCACCTTGACCATTGTGGATTCTTACCATATCTCTACAAATATGGATATAAGGGCCCGATATATTGTACTGAGCCCACGAGAGACCTCATGCTATTGCTTCAACTGGACGCCATTGAGGTATCTGAGAGGGAAGATAAAGAGCTACCATTCTCATCCAATGAGATAAAGAAGATGCTAAAGTATGTTATCACACTTGATTATAACGAAGTTGCCGATATAACACCAGATATGAGGTTAACTCTATATAATGCCGGACACATCCTTGGTTCGGCAATAGTTCATCTTCATGTTGGCGATGGACTCCATAACATCGTCTACACCGGGGATATGAAGTTTGGGGATACGCGCCTCTTAGAGGCTGCAAATTACGAATTCCCGAGGGTCGAGACACTGATAATTGAAAGCACCTATGGTGGGCGTTATGACACACAGCCAAATAGGAGAGATGCAGAAAAGGAACTCATAAACACGATAAAAGAGACTGTTAAGAGGGGGGGAAAGGTTCTCATACCCGTATTTGCCGTTGGGCGTTCCCAGGAGGTTATGATGGTTCTCGAGAACTATAGTAGATTTGAGGAATTAGAAATTCCCGTGTTTCTTGATGGTATGATATGGGAAGCAACTGCAATTCATACATCCTATCCAGAGTATCTCAAGAGAAATATAAGAAGGAGAATATTCAATGGCTATAATCCGTTCCTTGCAGACACATTCGAAAAGGTAGATCCCAAGAAGAGGGATGAAGTTATAGAAAGCAAAGAACCATGCGTTATATTAGCAACCTCCGGGATGATGACTGGAGGTCCATCTGTCGAATATTTCAGAAGATTAGCAGAAGACTCAAGAAATACATTGGCATTTGTTGGCTATCAGGCAGAGGGCTCCTTGGGAAGGAGAATACAGAATGGATTGGCAGAAATTCCAATAGAAAGGAATGGCAGAACCGTTGCGTTGAAGATAAATATGCATGTGAAGACAATAGACGGATTCTCCGGACATGCGGACCGAAGGCAATTACTTGGCTATTCAAAAAAGATAACTCCAAGACCAAGAAGGGCGCTAATTATCCATGGTGAAGAAAAGAAGGCAATCAACCTTGCAATGACATTACACGAGATGTTTGGCTTCGAGTCATCCGCACCGCAGAACCTCGATACAATTAGATTGGTCTAAATTTTGTACCAATATGTTAGATACTTGCTGTTTTGGATCATTCCTTACCCTCCTCCGGCTTCTCTATCTTTTCAACTAATTCTTGATCGATCCCGCCGATGTCACCAAGTTCTTTATCAAACTCGTAACCAAAACCTTCGATCTCCTTCTTCTCACCCAGCTTTATCTTATGAACCCTCCTTGCCATGCTCATAGCGATAATCACAATTGCAATTATGCCCATACCAATTGCCCATGTTGTATATTTTATCTTGAATAATGGATCTACCTGACTTCTCAGTCTTTCATTTTCTTTTTCCAGTTCCATTACCTTCTGAGTTAGTGCGGAAACTTGAGAATTTAGAGTAGATATCTGGGAGTTTAAATCTCGAATTGTCATGTTCATGTCATCTATCTCTGTATTCAGATAGGCTATTGTCATTGTCAATTCATCTATCGTCTTGTCCTGTGCAGGAGGTGGTGGATTTGCGAGCCATTTAACTATATTTAAACCAAATTTAAGATTATCGTATCTATACCTTGATGTATCGAGATTTGTATTCGATAACATATCGGCATCACTCAAAAGAAATACGAGACCATTTCCAACCCTAGAAGCTGCTGCTATTGGTGGTTTTGTACCTTTTGTGAATATAATAGACTTCGGAGAATAGGTGTCATGATCCCCAAATGCCACACCTATTGCATTCTCAGATACTGAAATACCATATCCCCCAAAGAATGCCAACCAGTTTATACCTTGAATTATCGTTTTTACATTCTTATCCTGTCTATTAAGCCTCGTGATCACAAAATTTGTTTTATCTTCAATATTTTTTCCAGCCGCCGCGTCGTAGATGGGGCTTGTTTCATCCTCCAGCATTCCCGTATCTATTGTCATGCCAAACGGTATTGTTATTTGATTTGCTGTTTGAGTGCCACCACAAATAAAAAGTCCTTTACCGTCTTGCATAACAAATTCAAATATCGCAGCCATTTCGTCTGCAGATAGCGATTTTTGTAATTCAACAATAACCACCACATCTGGGTCATAATTTTCCAATGCACTCCTCGTTATATCTAGTTCTATTCTTGAAACACTGTATCCATTCTCCTCCAGAGTTTCTTTAAATTTGGAGTATTCTTTGTCTATTCTGTACTTGGACGATGTCTTTTCAGTTTCGTAGAATAGAATCTTCTTTGTTGCCGCACACCCCTGACTAAGGAGCAATAAAACTGAGAGAAATACAAAAATATTGAATAATATTTTTTTATCTATTTTATTCATCTTTTTTATCTAATTTTCACTTTATCATATTTAAATTTTAAATCTATTTGTTCTCAACTATTGTGCCCACGAATTCCTTACCTTGGATTGCATTTCTCATATTCTCTATATTCCTTCCATTTAGAAAGATCGTCTTTATCTTGGATCTCTGAATTATCTTTGCTGCAAGTATATCAATGAGTTTGTATTTACCGGCCCCAATCGATTGAGATTTTATCATATCCACGAGTTGCTCTACTGATAGCCTTTCATAGAGAATTGCGTCCTTATATTTCCGCGGGTCTTTGTCATAGATTCCATCGACATCGGTGGCATTTATTAATAGATCTGCATTTATATATTCCGCCAATAATGCTGAGACGGCATCCGTTGAGTGTCCGGGGTGGGTGCCACCCATAACAACGATCTTCCCAAAATTCAATGCCTTCAACGCAGCAACGAAGTCCCTTGGCGGTTCGATGTTTGCATTCTTACCAATAATTGCTGAGAGCAATCTCGCATTTAGCCTCGTTGCCTCAATTCCTATCAAGTCGCAGAATATTTCGGATGCACCAAAATTTCTTGCAATTTCAATATACTTTCTTGCAATTTTTCCACCACCCGCGACGATACATAGTTGATATTTCTCATGTAATTCGTTTGCAAAATTCGCAATCTTTTTTGCATATTCTAAATCAATATCATTAGGAACGAGAACCGAGCCCCCAATTGATATTACAATTTTCCTCATAATAGTATTATTTATCTCAATCCTTAATTAAATATATGAATTGTGATGATATTGAACTCTTGATTTTTGGGGATACCGCAATTGACCATTTCTATGAGGTTGAGGAGATTCCAAGATTGAATAATGCTGCCAATGTCATTAGCTTTAGAAAATTCTATGGCGGCATGGGAGCAAACACGGCGGTTGTTGCAAGGGCATTGGGCATTAAAACTGCTCTCGTGTCCGTAATTGGAACCGATGCCGAAGACTACAGGAAGTATATGGAAAACCTCGGCATTAAATTGTATCTTAAGGGAATATTCGGGGATACAACACGCTCAATATTCTTTAAAGAAAATAAAAATCAAATAAGTTTCTTCTATAAAGGAGTTACTGAAAAATTGGATGAGTTGGATTTGAAACGGGATTTGGAATTGGACAGAGAGGATATAGAATCCGCAAAGTGTGTGTATATGGCAAGAACCTATCTTGGATTGCAGAAAAGGGTTTCGAGATACTGCAAGAGTACATTCCTAGTCTATAACCCCGGTTATGGAGTATTTGAATTCAAGAAAATTCCGAAAAGATTCATTTCCATACTGAGGAATGTTGATGTTCTAATATTGAATGAATATGAACTCAAACATTTAAACGAAATAGGATTTAAGATAAAATTCTCTCTTGGTCCGAGAATATTCCTGATAACTAAGGGTGTCAAGGGATGTAGCGTATATTCAAAGAATGTTAAGGTGGATGTTCCAATATTCAAGACTAGGGTTATTGATGAGTCCGGAGCGGGAGATGCATTTAATGCCGGTTTTATAGCTGCTTATATAAGAGGCTTTGATGTTTATAATTCGGTAAAGATTGGGAATGCTACAGCATCATTTATTGTCGAAGGCTGGGGATGCCAATCCAATCTGCCGACATGGGATGCCGTGATGGAGAGGTATAAAAAAATCTAAATGTCATCTCTTCTTCTTGAGAGTTTCTATCTTAACCTCAGTCTCTATCAATCGCTTTTCATATTCTGCAATTAATTTGCTAAATGTCTTTTCATCTATCTCTTTGTCACGATACTTCTTTCTTGTTATCTCTATCATCCTCTCTATCTCACTCTTCTTAGATAAAAGTCTCTTTATACTTTCTCTCTCCCTTCTTGAAGGAAGACCCAATTTTTCCCTTTCCTCGTCGAGAATTTCCTTTATCTCTTCTTCTCTTGATTTTATCTTCTTAAATTTCTTTATGCTGTCAAATAATTCCTTATATATGTCTTGCTCCCCACTCTTTATAAGTTGTTTTTCTGCAGCACGATACCACGCCATTAATGAGGACTTCTGCTCCTTTATTGCCTGGAGAAAGTCATCCATTTCTATCTCTCTCTCCTCTCCCCCCTTTAATGTCTCTTCCCACGGGATTTCTGCAGCTCTGTCACAGATCGCCTTTATATCTGATGCCGCATACCCCTCCGTTAGTTCTGCCAATTTTTTAAAGTTCACATTTCTCGAGATAGGCTTATCGCGAGTATGAAGCCTGAATATCTCCTCTCTGGCATCTTTATCCGGGGGCGGAACGAAGATCTGTTTTGTAAACCTTCCCGCCCTTCTTAGCGCCGGGTCTATATTCCATGGCATGTTTGTTGCCGCCAAGATAACTAGTCCCGTTGCCTTTTTAAATCCATCCAATTCTGTCAAGAATGCATTAACTAATCTCTTCTCCGAGCCACTTCCGTAGATGTCCCTTCTACAAACTATTGCATCTATCTCATCGAAGAATAATACCGCCGGGGCATTGTTAATTGCCTTTTCAAATATATAATGCAAATTCTTCTCGGATACCCCTTCCCTTTCAGATAGAATATCTGTGATATTTATATTGAAAAATGGAACATCACACTCACCGGCAGTTGCCTTTGCAATGTATGTCTTTCCACACCCGGGAGGGCCATAAAGCAATATTGCA
>QMZM01000020.1 GCA_003663175.1 Candidatus Altarchaeales archaeon
CAAATTCATTCTCAGAGAATTTCAAATCGTTCCCAAGCTTCTCCGCAACCGCTTCAGCACTCCTCCTAGAATTTACAAATATTAATACCTGTCCACCCCTGCTCAGGGATTTCTCCACGATCTCCCTAATTTTCTTGTACTTATCCTTGCCTATTTCGACATTCTCTCTTAGCGGAACTGGTCTCCATTCACTCCTAATTAACTCCGCATTTAGCCATTCCGCAATTTCAACAGCATTTCCTATTGTTGCGGAGAGGGCAAGTATCTGAATACCTCCGAATAATTTTCGAAATTTCGATATTATTATCTCATATACCGGACCCCTATCTGTTCCCAGGAGATGAATCTCATCCATTACAAGAATTCCAACATCTTCAAACCAGTTTGGTCTCGACCTAAGGATGGAGTCGCACTTTTCTGCGGTCGCTACCAAGATGTCGAAGTCGAGGAATTTTTTATACCTTTTGGAATCCAAGTCGCCGATCTCGATCCTTACCTTATAGCCAAGAGATTCATACTTCTGGAATTCCAAGAATTTTTCATATGCCAGGGACCTCAATGGAACTATATAAACAGCCCTCTTCCCCCTCTCCAATGTCTTTATCATTGCTATTTCGGCAGCAATTGTCTTTCCAGAGGCGGTCGGCGTTGAAAGAACGACATTCCCATTTGTTTCGAGAATACCGCTCCTTACCAATGACTCTTGTGGGGGATATAATTTTGTTATATTTTCTGATCTTAAGATCTTCTTGAATTCTTCTCCAATCGGAATTTCATCTACCAACATTATCTACATTTCAGTTTGTTCTTAACATAGGGGACTAAGCCACCGGAATTAATTAATTCCAAGAGAAATGGCGCCATTCTCTTAAATTTAAATTCCTTCACAGTTCTAAGATCTCGAATCCTACCATTTGCGAAGTCTATCTCCAACATATCGCCTTCCTCTACATCAATTTTACATTCAATAACTGGCAATCCGATATTTATTGAATTTCTGAAGAATATTCTTGCGAACGATTCTGCAATAACTGCAGAAATTCCAATCCCGAGCAACGCTCTCGGCGCATGTTCTCTTGATGAACCACAGCCAAAATTCTTCCCGGCAACGATAATATCCCCATTTTGAACATTCTTTGCAAATTCCGGTCTTACCTTTTCAAATACATGTTTCGCCAGTTCTTCTGGCTTGGAGGTGGTGAGATATTCCGCCGGAATTATTTGATCTGTATCCACATTATCCGGAAACCTCCACACTCTGCCTCGAATTTTATTTTCCATTTTTTATTAAATTTATAATTCATTCGGATCCGTGATTCTGCCAGTAATTGCTGATGCCGCGACAACTGCTGGTGATGCCAAATAAACCCTCGAATCCTTGTGTCCCATCCTCCCTATGAAATTCCTATTTGTTGATGAGACGCAGACCTCATCCCTAGCCAAGACGCCCATATAGCCACCCAGGCAAGCACCACATGTTGGGCCAGAGACATAGGCATTTGCATCTAAGAATATTTCGATTAGACCTTCCCTTAGCGCCTCTTCAAATACTTCTTTGCTTGCGGGAACTACTATCATTCTGACATCTCTATGCACCTTCTTTCCCTTCAGAATTTTTGCGGCAATTCTTAGGTCTTCTATTCTTCCATTGGTACATGAACCTAAGTATGCCTGGTCTATCTTCACATCCACCTCGGATGCGGGTTTTACATTTGAGGGTAGGAATGGCTCCGCTACTACTGGAATAATCTCCTCTGCATCATATTCAAATTCTTCCGAATAGTTGGCATCCTCGTCAGAATAAATTGCCTCGTAATCTCCTTTTACTCTTCCATTGAGATATCGAAAGACTTTTTCATCGGGAGGGATAATTCCAGCCTTCGCTCCAGCCTCCACCGCCATATTTGAGATCGTTATTCTGTCAGATAATGATAATTCCTCGATCGTTGAGCCATAAAATTCCATTACCTTATATAGAGAGCCAGAAACCCCAATATCAGAGATAATATGTAGGATTATATCCTTACCCATCACATATCTATTTAGTTTCCCCTCTATTGTGAATTTCTGTGTTTCTGGAACCTTGAACCACAGTTTTCCGATAGCAAATACTGTAGCTGCCTCGGTTGAGCCAACCCCGGTTCCAAGGGCTCCCAAGGCGCCATAAGTGCATGAATGAGAATCTGCTCCAACAATTAATCTTCCCGGGGCAACAAATCCCCTCTCTATCATTATCTGATGGCATATCCCAGATGTACCGATCTCAAAGTAATTTGGAATTTTGTACTTTCTTGCAAATTCTCTCATCGCCTTTGCCTGTTCCGCGGAGGCAATATCTTTATTTGGAACATAATGGTCCGGGATTAGGACGATCTTTTCTTTAAGGGGTTTGGTATTAAATTCCTCAAAAACCTCAAATGCGGGAAGTCCAGTAACATCATTTACCATAACATAGTCAACTTCAGCTTCAATAATTTCTCCCGGCTCTACCCGTCTTTTTCCAGATTTCTTGGCAAGAATCTTTTCTGCTATGGTTGGCATTTTTAATAAAATTCAAATGGAGAGATATAACTCCCGTGCTTTTCTTTTGCATCAAGTAGTCTATGTTTTTGCTCATCCAACACCTCGAATAATCTCTCGGGAGTGTCATTTAATTTCTCATAGAAGTCCCTCACGCGTTTAATCTTCTCCAGGTTTTCATTTACGCGTATTGTGAATTGTTTTTCATAGTCTTCCTTGCTGTATTCTTTGTTCAATACAGCTCTAAATAACCTCCTTACATCCTCATAGAGAGGTAGAAGACCTGTAGGGGATTTTATTGCGTCAACATCATTATGAATCCTTTCTTCCATCCACTTTATCCAAACGTGCTTATCCCTTCTATTATTCAAAAATTCATTAGTTTCAAGGTCGCAAAGGAAATAATTCACACCAAAAACAAGGGGAACCTCCCGCAGTTTTTTGCCAAATTCTAAATAATTTTTCAGATATTCACCAAGAGGTATTGAAAGAAAATCTTGGATGCTCATTGCATTTATCTCATATTTGCCCTCCTCTCCGACGATAGCAAAGGTTGTTACCGTTTCGAGTGAGGCACCATAGGCAATTATCCCATGCTCCCAGTCAAAACCCTGCTGAACTGGAACATAAGCCTTATAATCCCTTCCGCCGAACATAATTCCCCCCAACTTCACACCATTTGGATTCTCAAGCTCTGGGTCGCAGTTTGGCAATGCCTTCAGCGAAACGGTATATCTCGCATTCCTATGCGAGGGCAATATCTCTTTGCCATCCTTCTTTTTACCCTTCCACCACCTGCCCGAGTAATTTATTCCCTCCTCTGGGAGCTCACACCCCATTCCAAGCCACCAGGGTTTTGCATCCTTAATCAAAACATTGGAGAAGATTATCTCTCCCGGGCTGGTTAGGACTTGATAGACTAATGGGTCATCCTTTGGATTTACATTCTGAATTATTCCGAAGATACCGGATTCGACATTTACCGCGCGACACTCTCCGTTGATGTTCCTTACATAGGCAAGGTCATCCCCAAGTATTGTTTCGTCAGGAAGCATTGCAGTTGATGTCTTTCCGCAGGCAGATGGAAATGCTCCAGCAAGATAGGTCTTCCTGTTGTTTCTTCCTTTAACACCCATTATCATGAAGTGTTCTGCGAGCCAGCCTTCGCGATGAGCCTTACGAATTGCTAATCTTAAGGCGAGTTTTTTGAATCCCACGGAATTTCCAGCATACTGAGTATTTACGCTATAAACGGTATTGGTTGTATAATCTATGTATATCCTCTTTTTCTTCCAGTCGATGCTTATCATCCTTTCATCTAACCTTCCAGCCGAATGTAATGTCATGAATATGTCCCCATCTCCCTTAATCTTGCAAAACATGGGATAGCCCTTTCTATAAAGTAGGTCAACAGAATGTGCAACATACCATGAATCTGTACACTCCATACACGGTATTGAAAATACGGAATCCCTTGGTCCCAAAACGAGAAATCTTACAATCATCGTTTTACCACTCATTGAATTCTTGAGATAAGAGAAAATCTCATTCAGTCCTTCTTCTCTGTCAATCTGATTTAGGGTGGGTGGCAAGGTATCGCCTTTCTTGACAAGAAACTTTGTCGCTTCTCTATCTCTTCCTTGATCATAGAATCCGTCAAAATGAAATGTATGCCCGGGGGTTGCAAGTGCTGCGGATTCTTCCCCAGATGCAATTGCCATATGTTTTATATATGCCACCTCATCCGGGGTATCACTACAAATAAACACCTCCTTTGGGTTGCACAGTTTAATAGAATTTAGGATGAATTTATGTACCTTTTCGCATCTTATCCTCGAGAGTTTTTCATATTCCGATTCCTTTAATCTCAATTTTAATTCCTCGAGATATTTATTCATCTTAATCAGACCTCTTTAATCAACAATCATAATTCCCCAAGTAATAGATATGGATGTTAGAATTTATAAACCATATTTGAATTTTGAAGAAGAGAAATCCTCTGTCCCAAAGCCAACGATGGTAAAGTATAAATAATGATAAAAATTAAATTTAATTTAAAATGAAAAATTGTGGTCAGGCATCCCTGGAGTATATGACCATGTTGGCGTTGTCATTGATAATATTTGTGGGTATTCTATATATAGCAACGACATTAATAACAACATCCAGCATTCAGGTTAATGTAGATGCCGCGTACAGGGCAGTTCAAGACATTAAGGAATCTGCGGATTTCATATATGTTCATGGTCATCCATCAAGAATTCAAACCAACATTAGGATTCCGAGCAATGTTGAAAATATTACACTCAACAATAAACTAATAAGACTCAGAGTTTCGGTTGGTTCTATGTATACTGATATCTATGCAATAGCCAGAGGGAATATCACAAGTAACCTGGGTATCTGTTCCTCCGGAATCTGTAGGGAGGGGAATTATCTATTTGTCTTTACATCAACGGACCCTGCAACTGGATATGATGTCAACATAACTGTGGTGTAGATGGCAAGTCGGGTTTACCCTTCAGCTTCACCCTCTTCCCTACGCTCCTCTTTCTCCTTCCTCTTTCTAATTATTCCTATCCCAGATGCCAATATCAATGATAAAATTCCGATTACAATGAGTAAAATTCCATAAAATTGGAATGGCTCAAGAATATCGTTTGCTATCTTTATCGCAATCTCGGATGGAAAATCCCCTGGAAGTTCAATTCCCTTAATTTTACCTCTGAGAAGCTCCGTCACAAATACTGGGAATCCAACTAGAATTCCGCCATTAATCAGTAAAAGTATACCGATTTTATCAAGAAATGAGATTATATCGCCGATAAATAGAAATATCAACAGAAGTAAAACTATGGCGAGGAAATATAGGAGCGAGTAAATTGCATAGAAATGATAGATAAATGTCCTAATTCTCTCTATAATTGTAATCTGCTCCTCATTTAATTCTTCTCTCAGATCAATATTATCTTGAATTAAATCTATTGCAAATTCTGGAATCTCAACACCGGAATCCTCGGCAGATTTGATGAGATTCTCCTTCACATCGCTCAGTGATAGTGTCAGATTCAGCTCATCGTCTTGGTATTTTAGATAGGAATAAAAATTATAAATTAATGAATTTGTCTTTAACCTTATCATTTCGACGGACACAGATTCATTAACGAGAGATGCCAATTCTGGTTTAATTGCACCCATCTCTCGAATCATATTATTCTTGAGATTTGAATAAAAATCTAAGTACTCCAACTCACTTATAACAAAATCGGGATTCAGTATGCTCTCGTTAATTGTGATTGATAATATTATGAGATTTATATCAATAGCAAACAGCAGCAAGAGAACCGAAACAATTAATGTCTTAAATATATTGGCAATATTCATTTTTTTAACCGTAAGATAAAGTATAACTTTATCTTCGGCATAAAAATGCTCAATTCACTCTGTGAATTGGCACTCAAAATTCACTTAGGTGAATTTTGTCTGTTCACTTCGTGAATTTTTC
Source organism: Candidatus Altarchaeales archaeon (assembly GCA_003663175.1). Classification (GTDB taxonomy): domain Archaea; phylum Altiarchaeota; class Altiarchaeia; order IMC4; family QMZM01; genus QMZM01. The sequence continues at coordinate 6,026 of QMZM01000020.1, forward strand.
CTTGTTTCAATATTAAATTTTTGCTTGATTTTTAAAAATTTAGATAGAATAATCTAAATAGATGAAAAAATGATTGGTAAGAAAATTCGCATGGAGAGGATTATGGATAGAAATTCAAAAAGGACGGTTATCGTTCCGATAGACCATGGCGTATCGGTTGGCCCAATCCAGGGTTTGGTAAACATAAAGGACACCATCTCAAAGATCGCCGAGGGTGGTGCAAATGCCGTTTTAATGCATAAGGGTATCGTTAAGGTGGGTCATCGAGGATACGGGAGGGATATTGGTCTTATAGTGCATCTATCCGCTGGAACCATCTTGGCTCCAGACCCAAATGCAAGGACTCAGGTTACATCCGTTAAGGAGGCTGTAAGACTCGGAGCAGATGCGGTCTCTGTGCATGTGAATGTTGGCGCGGGGAACGAAGGGGAAATGTTAAGGAATCTCGGCATGGTGGCAGAGGAATGCAATGAGTATGGTATGCCACTCCTTGCAATGATGTATGCTCGAGGCTCAAAGATCGATAATGAGCATGATGTGAGGTATATAAAACATGTTGCAAGACTCGGAGCAGAACTTGGGGCGGATATCATCAAGACCGTATATACTGGGGATAAGGAAAGTTTTAGGGAGGTCGTAGAGAGTTGTCCAGTTCCAGTTGTAATAGCGGGCGGTCCAAAGATAAAAAATGAGGATGATTTATTTAAGATGGTTGAGGATGCCATGGACTGTGGTGCTGCGGGGGTTTCAATTGGTAGAAACATATTTCAGTCAAAGAATATCATTGAAACAACGAGAAGGATTTGCGAGATTGTCCATGGAAAAATAAGGGAATGAGGATGTCTAACGTAATTGGAAAATCAGATATTAACAAAAGCGGGGAAAGGGGTCCGAGAGAATTCAAGACGAGGGTCGTTGAAAAGGAAGGCAGTGTTATGGTCGTTGCAAAGAGAGATGTTATTTCAACCAATCCTATGAATTCTATAAAGAATGTCGCTCAACTAATGAAGAAACACGACTTCAGAAGAATTCCCGTAACCGATGCCGGCACTAATAGATTAGAGGGCATGGCGGTTGCAATAGATATACTTGATTTCTTGGGAGGTGGTGAAAAATACAATATAATAAAGAAGGACTATGATGGAAATTTCCTTGCTGCAATAAATTGTCCAATAGAGAAGATAATGATTCGGGAGTATCCATTCCTCGATAAAAAATCATCAATTGATAATGCAATTGACATAATGATAGATAAGAGGTGCAGCGGTATACCAATAGTTGATAACAAAGAAAACAAGAGGATCACCGCGATAGTTACAGAGAGGGATGTACTACCCATTGCAGATAAATTTGGCATAACAGTCTCCGATGTGATGAGAGAGAAGTGCATCACAGCAACCCCCGGAATGATGATTTCTGATGTTTCGAAGATAATGGTTAGGAATAGATTACGCAGATTACCCGTAATTCTTGATGAAGAGATCGTCGGAATTGTGACCGTTTTCGATGTATTGAAGTTTATCGGATATGGAGAATTTGGAGATAAAGGAATTTATGCCGAGGATATTCTCTCGAATGCCAAGGTTGGGGATATTATGGAGAAGAATGTCATTACGGTAAATCCAGATCAGGACTTGGCAGATATTTCAAGACTTGTGGAGGATACAAACATTGGTGGCTTTCCCGTGGTTGAAGATAACACTCTCTTGGGAATCATAACAACGAGTGATATCATAAGAGGAATCTATAGAAATAATAAATAAAATTGTGATTGTAATAAAATTGGTTTAGTTTTTAAATGTGAAATTCCATTATATTAGACATTAATCATACTTTTTCTGAAAGAAAATTGAGGCACAGATTAGTCCCCAGACACGAAGTATTGAGTAAGGAAGAGGCTGAGAAGTTGTTGAAATTTTACAATGTAACAAAGAATGAGATTCCAAGAATAAAGAAGACCGATCCCGCTTTAAAGGATATGGATGTGAAGGTCGGTGATATTATAAAGATAACTCGAGAAAGCCCAACATCGGGTGTGGCAATTTATTATAGGGTTGTTATTGAGGGGTGATCTTCTTGATTAGAATTACTGACATAATAAATACGGAGGATCTAATAAAATTTCAGATAGATTCGTTCAATTGGCTCCTTGAAAAAGGTCTACAGGAAGTAATTGATGAGAAAAGGGAAATTGAGGTAGATATTGAAGGATACACATTGGAGTTGGGGAAGATAAAGGTCGGAACGCCAGTTGTAAATGAGTCTGGTCAGGGGCCCGAGGTTAGATACCCATTTGAATGTTCTCTAAGGAATTTAACCTATTCTGCCCCAATTATACTTGAATTTATAGAGAATGGTGAACCAGTTGAGGTTGAGATAGGTCATCTGCCAATAATGGTTAAGTCAAAGGCGTGTCTTCTTCATGGAATGAGTGATGAAGAGTTAATTGAGCACTATGAGGACCCAATGGATTTGGGAGGGTATTTTATCATAAATGGTACGGAGAGAACACTCATAATTGTTGAGGACCTGGCTCCAAATAGAATAATAACAACCAAGGAGAATGTGGGTGGTAAAGAGGTCATAATTGCAAAGGTATTCTCAGTCAGACAGGGATTTAGATCAAGAGTGACCGTTGAAAGAATCGAGGGTAGCACTGCAGGCACACTATTTGTGACATTTCCCGGAATTCCGAATAGAATTTCTCTAACAATCCTTATGAAGGCTCTTGGTATGAGCGATGATGAAATTCTTGAATTATTCGAGGATGATGAACAGAAATTAGAAATTCTTATGAATCTTGAGATGAGACCTATGACGCAAGAAGAGGCGTTTGACTACTTGGGGAAGAGAGCCGGTGCGGGACACGCAAAGCAATATCAAGCGACGAGAGCAAATCAAGTTGTAAATAATTTCCTTCTTCCACATATAGGAAACACCGAGAAGTCGAGAAAGGCTAAGGCGATATATCTTGCAATAATGGCAAGGAAAATTCTTGAATTGGCATATGGTAAAAGAAAGCCGGATGATAAAGACCATTACTCAAATAAGAGGCTTCGTCTGGCTGGTGATCTTATGCAGGAATTATTCAGGGTTAGCTTTAATAAAATTGCAAGGGATATTAAGTATCAATTAGAAAAACAATATGCAAGACACAGACAAGTGAATATTAAGACTGCGGTGAGAAGTAATAATCTTACCGAGAGTATTTGCTATGCATTGGCAACCGGAAACTGGACCGGTGGCAGAAGTGGTGTATCCCAAGTTCTTGACAGAACAAATTATATTTCATCGCTTGCTCACAGGAGAAGGATCTCCTCTCTACTTAGCAGAAGTCATCCCCATTTTGAGGCTCGTGACCTACATCCGACACAGTGGGGCAGGATCTGTCCAAATGAAACACCCGAGGGTCAGAATTGTGGTTTGGTAAAGAATCTCGCCGTTGGAGCGATAATCTCCAAGGATGAGGATGCGAAACCAATTGAAAAATATCTATACGAATTCGGTGTCCAAGAAGAGAGTTATGAGAAAACAGATGTTTATGTATATTTGAATGGTAGGCTCATCGGAAGGCACCATCAACCAGAGTTACTTGTTCAGAGATTGAGAAAATTAAGGAGAGAAAACAAGATAAAGCCGACAATATCAATAACCTATAGAGAAGAAAATAATGAAATTCAGATATACACGGATAAGGGAAGGGTTTTAAGACCACTAATAATTGTTGAGGATGGAAAACCAAAGCTAACAGAAAAAGAAATTGATGAATTAAGAAGAGGTAAAATAAATCTAAATGACCTCGTTGAGAGGGGAATAGTTGAATACTTAGATGCCGAGGAGGAGGAAAATTCATATATTGCGGTATCAGAGGATGAGCTAACAAAGGAACACACTCATCTGGAGCTTTCACCATCATTAATCCTCGGTCTATCTGCAAGCTTCGCACCATTCCCAGAGTACAATTCATCACCAAGGATCACTATGGCTTCTTCCATGATAAAACAATCTCTTGGGATATATGCGTCAAATTATTATGCGAGATTCGATTCAAGGGCAAATATCCTCCATTACCCTCAAGTGCCGTTAGTAAAGACAGACATCACCGACAGTATAAATTATGACAGGAGGGCTGCCGGTCAGAATTTTATTGTTGCCGTTATGAGTTACGAGGGCTATAATATGGAAGATGCAATAGTCCTGAATAAGAGTTCAATAGATCGAGGCTTGGGAAGGTCAACATTCTACAGAACATATACTGCAGAGGAAAGAAGTTATCCGAGTGGTCAGAGAGACAAGTTTGAGATTCCCGACGAAGGTGTTGAGGGCTATCAATCGGAGGAAACATATAGAAAGTTGGATGAGGATGGTCTAATATTACCAGAGACTGATGTTGATGCTGACGAGGTGTTGATAGGAAAAACCTCGCCCCCAAGATTTCTTGAAGAGATAGGACCATATGGAATTGTGGAGGAGAGGAGAAGAGAAAATTCAACAACAGTAAGACATATGGAATCTGGAAGTGTTGATTGTGTTATATTAACGGAGACCATCGAAAAGAACAAACTTGCAAAAGTAAGGATTAGGAGTCCCAGAATTCCCGAACTTGGAGACAAATTTGCATCAAGACATGGGCAAAAAGGAGTTATCGGATTAATTGTGCCACAGGAGGATATGCCATTTACAAGAGATGGAATTGTCCCCGATTTAATAATAAATCCCCATGCTATCCCATCAAGAATGACATTTGGTCATGTATTGGAAATGATTGGAGGAAAGGTCGCCTCCTTGGAGGGTAGATTTGTTGATGGAACTGCATTTTCTGGAGAAAAAGAGGAAGACCTCAGAGAAAGTCTTAAAAAATTTGGTTTTGAGAGTGCTGGAAGAGAAATAATGTATAATGGCATTACTGGAGAGAAATTCGAGGTAGAAATCTTTATTGGTGTGATTTATTATCAGAAATTACATCATATGGTTGCAAATAAAATACATGCAAGAAGCAGAGGTCCGGTACAGATGCTGACAAGACAACCAACTGAAGGGAGGGCGAGAGAAGGAGGTCTTAGATTCGGTGAGATGGAGAGAGATTGTTTGATTGCTCATGGCGCATCGATGATGCTAAAGGATAGACTTCTGGACGAGTCTGATAGGATAATTGTCCCGGTATGCTCAAAGTGTGGTCTGGTTGCAGTAAGAGATGTGGAGAGAGACACGATCTACTGTCCCATATGTGGCGAGGTAGAGACTCATCTCGTTGAGATGGGCTATGCGTTCAAATTATTGTTAAATGAATTAATGGGAATGTGCATATATCCAAGATTGAGATTAACGGATAAGGTGTAAAAATGATAGTGAGAAAGAAGATATGCAGAATAGAATTTGGACTATTTTCATCAAAGATGATCAGGAAGTTATCGGCAGCAAAAATCTACACACCAAACACATATGATGAGGACGGTTATCCAATAGAGGGCGGTCTAATGGATCCGAGATTGGGAGTCATAGATCCAGGGATAAGGTGTAAGACATGTGGCGGTAGGCTTGGTGAGTGTCAAGGTCACTTCGGTCATATAGAATTGGTAAGACCAGTTATACATGTTGGGTATGCAAGAGAAATCTATCTACTATTGAGAGCAACATGCAGAAAGTGTGGTAGATTATTACTTTCAGAAGAGGAACTTAAGAAGTATAATCCCGAAAATATGACGAAGTCTCAATTCAATGATATCTGGGAAAGGGCTATAAGGGTCACAGATTCTGAAGGTAGTTGTCCATACTGTGGAGAAAAACAGATAAAGATAAAATTTGTGAGACCCTATTCATATTATGAAGGAGATGATAATTTATTGGTGACTGATATAAAGGAGAGATTTGAAAAGATTACCGATGATGACCTGAAGTTTATCGGTATAAAGGTGAGACCAGAATGGATGATTCTTTCATGCATACCTGTATTGCCTATAACTGCAAGACCATCCATAACCCTGGAGTCAAGCGATAGGAGTGAGGATGATTTGACTCATAAATTGGTGGATATATTGAGAATAAACCAGAGGCTTGAGGAGAATATAAATTCTGGCGCGCCCCAATTGATAATTGAAGATTTATGGGATTTATTACAATATCATGTTGCAACATACTTCGATAATGGCATAACTGGAATTCCGCCAGCAAGACACCGCTCGGGAAGACCACTAAAGACGATAGCACAGAGACTAAAGGGAAAGGAGGGCAGATTTAGAAAGAATCTATCCGGCAAAAGGGTGAATTTCTCGGCAAGAACTGTAATAGGACCGGATCCGAATATAAGTATAAACGAGGTCGGGGTTCCCGAGGTGATAGCATTAGAGCTAACTGTCCCGGAGGAGGTTAATGAGAGGAATATAGAAGACTTGAGGAAATGTATACTCAACGGTCCAAAGAAACATCCCGGAGCAGTTAATGTCATAACCTCCATAGGAAGGAGGAGAATCTTGGAGGAGAATAAGGAGGAGATCGCAAAGAATCTACAATATGGAGATATAGTTGAGCGCCACATCCAGGATGGAGACATTGCAATCTTTAATAGACAACCATCCCTGCATAGAATCTCAATGATGTGCCATTATGTTAGGGTTTTACCTCATAACACCTTGAGATTGAATACAGCCGTATGTGCTCCATATAATGCGGATTTTGATGGGGATGAGATGAATATCCACATACCGCAATCTGAAGAGGCGATGGCTGAAGCGGAGATACTAATGAAGGTTCAGGAGTGTATAATATCCCCAAGACATGGAAAGCCAATAATAGGAGGCAGACACGACCATGTAACTGGAGTTTATTTATTAACAAAGAAGGGTGTTGAATTTACAAGGAGTGAGGCATTAAAATTAACGCAGGGCATTATAAAATTACCAAAGGGTAAGGATAAATTTACCGGGAAGGAGATATTTCAGGAACTATTGCCGAGGGATTTCTCAATTGAATACAAAGGAAAATTGTGCAAGAAGTGTGAAAAATGTTTAAAAGAGAGGTGTGAGATAGAAGCGTATGTAAAGATAAAGAATGGAAAATTGCTATCTGGAATTATTGATGCGGAGGGAATGTCTGGTAAATTATTAGAGAAATTATTTGTGAAGTATGGCTCAGATGTTGCGAGGGAATTCATAGATAATTCAACAAAATTGGCAATTAGAGTGGTAATGAAATTTGGATTTACTATATCTGCAGACGATTGGAAATTAAGTGAGAAGGCGAGAAAGAGGATTGATGAATTGATAGAGAAGGCAAAATTGGATGTTGACAAATTAATACAGGAGTATAAGAGTGGCAGATTAAAGATAATCCCCGGAAAATCGCTTGAGGAATCCTTAGAGGACTATGCCATAATGGACCTGGGTAATGCAAGAAACCTCGCCGGAAAGGCTGCCGAAGAGGATGTTGGCTTTAATTCTGCGGTTATAATGGCAAAGACCGGTGCAAGAGGAAGTTTGCTAAATCTGACACAGATGTCCGCAGTCGTTGGTCAACAGGCAGTTAGGGGCAAGAGAATAAAGAGGGGGTATTATGGAAGAACCCTACCGCATTTCAAAAAGGGCGATGTTTCTGCAGAGGCGAACGGATTTGTTACAAACAGCTTCAGTACGGGATTAACACCAACAGAATACTTCTTCCATTCGATGGGTGGCAGGGAAAGTCTCGTAGATACCGCAATAAGAACCGCAAGGTCTGGTTATATGCAGAGGAGATTGATAAATGCATTACAGGATTTAAAGATAAATGATGACGGAACTGTTCGGGGAGATAGCAATGTCGTCGTTCAATTTAAATATGGTGAAGATGGAATCGACCCCATGAAGAAGTGTTATCTCGAGATCGAGTAAGATGAATTTAGACGAACTGCCAAAATCAATAAGGGAAAGATTAAATGAAATGAAAGGGAGTGAGAGAAAAAGATTTATCGAGAACTATAAAAAGGCATTGGTAGTTCCTGGAGAAGCTGTCGGAACTGTTGCTGCTCAGTCAATTGGCGAGCCAGGCACTCAGATGACATTGAGAACATTCCACTATGCCGGGGTTGCGGAACTATCGGTTCCCTTGGGACTGCCGAGATTGATAGAGATCATTGATGCGAAAAAGACACCAACAAATTCGATCATGACAATATTCCTGAATGAAAAACACAAGAAGGATAAGGAATATGCTGAAAAACTCGCATCAAGATTACAAGAGAGATTATTGTCCGATGTTTGTGATATGAGAATTGATGTCCAGAATAGGGAATTAATTATTGAGACGAGGGATAAAGACGCAAAGAAAATCCTGAAGAAATTGACTGGGAGTGAAGAGAACAAAGAAAAATTTATCATAAAGAAGGAATCTCTATCGGAGTTAAAGAAGATGAAGAATAAACTTGAGAAGAAGAAGATCAGGGGAATCAAGGGAATTAAGAGGGTCTTTGTCAGAAAGAATAATGATGAATATGTAATCTATACGGAAGGCTCGAATCTGAAGAGTGTTTTAAACCTTGAAGGTGTTGATAAGTTTAGGACCACAACAAACGATATATTCCAGATTTATGAGACCCTCGGTATAGAAGCTGCGAGAAATGCGATAATCGAAGAGGCAAAAAAGGTTTTGGATGAACAGGGTCTCGATGTTGATATAAGACACATAATGCTCGTTGCTGACCAGATGACCGTCACTGGCGAGGTTCAGGCGGTGGGAAGAACGGGAATATCTGGGGCAAAGGAGTCTGTCTTGGCAAGGGCGGCATTCGAGGAGACGGAGAAGCACATACTCAATGCTGCAATATATGGTGAAGTAGATAATCTTGATGGTGTTGCAGAGAATATAATAATAGGTCAGCCAATTCCATTGGGGACTGGAACTGTTGAATTGGCGATAAAGGAATTTCCATTTAATTTGGAAAGAAGGAAAAGTAGGAAGAAAAAATGAAAAAGGTTAGGGATGAGATAGCAAGTATCGTAAAAACCGGGAAGATAGTGATCGGTTCTAAAAGGGTAAAAAAGGCTCTCTTGAGCGGAAACATAAAATTTGCAATAATCAGCAGAAATTGTCCAAATGAAATAAAGGAGGATATAATTTATTATTCTGCACTCTCCAAGATACCGTATAAGATTGTAGATGAAGACGCCAACGACCTCGGTTCAATTTGTGGCAAACCATTCTCAATTTCAGTAATAGGTGTGGTTGACACCGAAAATAGTGAAATTTTTAAGGGAATGAGAAATGGCAAAAATTAGACTGGGGAGTGAAGAGATAAAGTATATAACTCTTTTTGAGTCAATAACTGGAGCA
>QMZM01000021.1 GCA_003663175.1 Candidatus Altarchaeales archaeon
ATTCTGAAGGTAAGGGACAGTGATGGAAATGGGAAATTCGACCAAGTATGTTGCTCGGGGGTTGTGAGTGAGGTCATTATGCTGTGATTTTCTCTTTCTTCTTTTTTACTTCTAAAACATTAATTCTTTATATGTTCTCTGATGGGGAATTTGGAATCTGCAGGAACATCAGAAGAGAATCGAAAAGATATATAAATTTGAATCCAATTCAGAGAGGTGGTATTATTCCTAAGGAGACGATTCCAATACTGAATGAGTGGCTGGATGGTTATTCTATCTGTGATTTCTGCGAAGGTAGATTAGAGGATATAAAATCTCCTCCTATAGAGAAATTTGTTCATGATATATTGCCAAAATTTTTGGATATAGATATTGTTAGGCTTACAAATGGGGCAAGGGAGGCGAAATTTGCTGTAATGCATGCACTGTGTAAATCAAATGATAGGATACTCATTGACCAGAATGCCCACTATTCGACATTTATTTCCGCAGAGCGTTTAAATTTGGAAATTCATGAGGTTCCAAATTCCGGTTATCCGGAATTTAAAATTAATCCTGAGGATTATGCTGAGAAGATTGAGGAGGTAAATCCAAGACTTGTACTCTTGACATATCCCGATGGCAATTATGGAAATTTGCCAGATGCTAGAAGGGTTGGGAAAATTTGCTCTGAATATGGGATTCCATTGATATTGAATTGTGCATATTCAGTTGGTAGAATGCCAATATCTGCAAGAAAATTGAATGCTGACTTTATTATTGGCTCCGGGCATAAGTCAATGGCTTCTTCTGGACCAATAGGGATTCTGGGAATTAAAGGGGAATGGGAAGATGAGATATTGAGGAAGTCCAAGAGATACAAGAACAAGGAAATTGAGTTTTTGGGCTGTGGTCCAAGAGGTTTGCCCACCGTGTCATTAATGGCAAGTTTTCCGTATGTTGCTAAGAGAGTAGAGAGGTGGGATAAGGAGGTGGAAAAGGCGAGATACTTCATAAAAAAAATTGAGGAGATCGATGGAATAAGGCAATTGGGAGAAAAACCAAAGAATCACGATTTAATATTCATTGAAAGCAGCAGATTCTATGAAATTTCTAAAAGACATAAGAAGGGCAGATTCTTCCTTTACCATGAATTAAAGAAGAGGGGTATCATCGGAATAAAACCGGGGCTAACGAAGAATTTCAAGATGAGCACATATCAACTTAAAAAGAATGAATTAAATATGGTAATTGATGCATTTAGTGAGATAGCAAATCTATGAAAGATTAAAAATGGCAACCGAGATTGTAATTAAGGGAAAAATCCCAAAGGATCCGATAGTTATTGAGGGATTCCCGAGCAAGGGTTTTGTCTCAACAATAGCAACGAGATACATGATAGATGAACTTGAGATGGAAGTTATTGGGTATATAAAGTCAGACAAGGTCAAGAGTATAGCAGTTGTTCACGATTCCAAACCAATGTATCCGATAAGGATATATGCGAAGGATAATATTGTGTTGATATTTTCGGAGGTTAACATTCCATTGCAATTTGTTGGGGAATTCTCTGATGCATTGATGGAGTGGTTTAAGGAGATAAAGCCGAAGAGGGTTTACCTGCTTGCGGGGATAACTGGAAAGGAGATTGAGAAGGAGCATGAAATATTTGCGCTCACTACAGATGAGGAACTCGAAGAGAGATTAGAGAAGTTGAATGTTGAGAAACTCGATGAGGGCATGCTAACGGGAATATCGTCAGACATACTGCTTGAATGTATCGAGTGTGGAATTCCCTCCGTCAGTTTAATGGTTGAGACTCGCTACATCCCCGATCCTCTTGGAGCGGCATCACTTCTCAATATACTGAATGAATTATTGAATCTTAAGATAGATACGAGGAAACTCGTTGAGAAGGGAAAGGAAATTGAAGACATGTTTAGAGAGATTACAGAACAGATGAAACGTGGCAAAGAAAAGCATGAGGAAATGAGCGAATATTCACCGATGTATGGATGAGATGAAAATAAGATTGATAGCATTTGATTTGGATGGCGTCTTGGTAGATGGCTTGGGAAGTTGGAGAGAACTGCACAGGGCATTGGGGACAGAGGAGAGGGCTATGGCAAATTACAAAGCGTTTTATAGTGGAGAGATAGATTTTGCAGAATGGGCAAGAAGGGATGTTGAATTATGGAAGGGTGTTAGTGCCGAGAGAATAAACGAGATTCTTAGGAGGATACCCCTCATGAATGGTGCAGAGGAAACATTGGCGAGATTGAACGGAAAGTATAAGACAGCGATTATATCTGGCGGAATCCAACAACTTGCAGATATTGTGAAGGATAAACTTGGAATTGATTATGCAATTGGAAATAGATTAATCTTCAGGGATGGCAGGGTTTCTGGAATTAAAAATTATGTGGATTTGCATTCAAAGGGCGAGATTCTGAGGAAAATTGCAGAAATGAATGGAATTTCAACAACCAATTGCGCCGTAATTGGTGATTACCTTAATGACATACCAATGTTCAGGGTTGCGGGGTTTAGGATTGCATTCAATCCAAAGGATGAGGAAATAAAGAGGTATGCCGACGAGATAATCTATGAGAAGGATTTGAGAAGAATCCTCAGATTCTTTTAAGGAAATTAAGATGAATTTAAATTATTCAAACAGAATCAATAAGTTGCCAGAATATCTATTTGCAGAGATTGACAGGGAAATTGAGAAAAAAAGGAAAAATGGAATTGAGGTAATAGACCTTAGCGTTGGAGACCCTGACCTTCCAACAGCAAATAATATAGTTGATGCACTCTGTGATTCTGCAAGGGATCCAGAGAATCATAGGTATCCCTCGTATCGTGGAATGCTGGAGTTCAGGGAATCCGTGGCAAATTTCTACAAAAGAAGATTTAATGTTAGATTAAACCCGGAGGATGAGGTTATTGCACTAATTGGTTCTAAGGAGGGAATTGCCCATCTCCCCTTGGCATTCATAAATTCAGGTGATTCATGCCTGGTTCCGGATCCAGCCTATCCAGTCTATAAGATTTCTGCAATTCTTGCAGATGGAAATGCCATAGAAATGCCCCTCCTGGAGGAGAATGAATTCAGACCGGATTTGAATGTAATTGGAAGGAAGGATGCAAAAAAAGCAAAGATCATGTTTATAAATTATCCAAATAATCCAACTACTGCAATTGCTGATAAGGATTTTTTTAGAGAGGTTGTGGATTTTGCTATCGAGAATGAAATAATTGTGTGCCACGATAATGCATATTCTGAGATAACATTTGATGGATATATTGCACCAAGTTTCTTAGAGGTGAAGAATGCCAAGGATATTGGTATAGAATTTCATTCATTGTCAAAGACCTATAATATGACTGGCTGGCGTATAGGGTTTGCAGTTGGAAATTCCGATATCATTAGGGGCCTGGGAAAGGTTAAGGAGAATATCGATTCCGGAATATTCCAGGCAATTCAGTATGCCGGAGTAGAGGCATTAAATTCTCCAGAATCTGAGATTCGGGATAATGTTAATATATTTAAAGAGAGACGCGACTTAATGGTTGATGGCTTGAATGATATCGGCTTTGAGGTTGAAAAGCCAAAGGCAACATTCTATCTATGGTTCAGAATCCCAAATAAATTTAAGAATTCGATTGAGTTCTGTAGGAAATTATTAAAGAAGGCAGGGGTTGTAATGACCCCGGGCTCAGGTTTTGGGAAATATGGAGAGGGTTATGTTAGATTATCAATAACACAACCTATTGAGATATTGGAGAGGGCATTAGAGAGGATAAAGTGTAAAAATATTTTAAAATGACGGGATTGTTTGGAACTTCCGGAATAAGAAGAAGGGTTGAGGAATTTACGGAGGAATTTGTTAAGAATCTTGCAATGTCTCTCGGAACCTACTCAAAAGATAGTGAGATCGCAATCGGCATTGATACAAGAAATTCCTCGCCTCTTCTTGAATCATGGTTCATCTCGGGTCTGATTGATACTGGACATAATATAATCAGACTTGGAATCGTACCGACCCCAACTCTTGGGATCGCCGCCCAGGACTATGGAACTGGAGTTATGATTACCGCATCGCATAATCCTCCAGAGTATAATGGATTTAAATTCTGGAATTCCAATGGCGCATATACAGAAGAAATGGAACATGAGATCGAAAAAATCTTCTATTCAGGAAAATTTAATAAAAGGGGTGGAGAATTTTCGATTATCGAGAAAGATTATGTAGAGAAGCACATTGATAGGATTCTAAGGAAAGTTGGCAATGTTGAGAAGGAGATTAGGGTTTTGATCGATTGCGCAAACGGTTCTGGCTCTGTTATAACTCCAGAATTGTTGGGAAGAATGGGTTGTGATGTCATAGCAATAAACACGGAGTTGAATGGGAATTTTCCACACGGCTTGGAGCCGACCGCCGAGAACTTAAGGGAGACATGCGAATTGGTAAGGAAATTTAATGCGGAGATAGGAATTGCACACGATGGAGATGCAGACAGGGCGGCAGTTATAGATAAAAATGGAAGATTAGTTGACTGGGATGATTTTCTCGCGGTATTGGCTTATGGCAGGAGAAGGGTTGTAACTACGGTGGATGCATCAATGAAGATAGAGAATGTATGTGGTAAGATTATAAGAACAAAAATTGGCGATGTGGCGGTAGCAAATGCAATTCGTAGGGAGAATGCGGAATTTGGTGGCGAGCCCTCTGGCTCAATGATATTCCCGGATGTGCATTTATTCCCGGATGGCGTGTTAACTGCCGCAATTGTTGCCAAGATGGTATCTGATGGCAGATTCTATGAGATTCTTGATAATGTAAGGAAAATGGATTATAAGACAGAGAGGATAAAGATTCCATATTCTGGAAATAGGGAAGATTTGATGAAAAAGATAAGGGAAAATATTAATGATGTAGTTGATGGCGAGGTAAGTTATGTTGATGGCATAAGAATTAGAAATGAAGATTCATGGTTATTGATAAGACCCTCCGGAACGGAGCCAGTGATAAGAATAACTGCAGAGGCGAAAGACAATAAAACATTGAGAGAATTGGTAGAGAATGCGGAGAAATTGGTGAAAGAGATAATTGCAATTTATTTTAATCCACTACTTAATAATTAATGAAATTGGGTTGGGAGGTAAAATAGAATGAGGAAAATTATTTTGTTTCTTACCTTGCTAATCTTAAGTAATGTGGGCTCGGGAGCAGTCATAAGGGATATCTATTCTGTACCATCCGAGATTCCACCCTCCGGTAAATTCACAATAAAGGTCGAACTCTCCGGTGTCACCTGTGGCTTGATGGTGAAATTCTATATAGACGATATTGAATTTAGTTCAAAATATGTAAAGGAATGTGGCGATTCGGTTGAATCTTCAGAGTGGGATTTAGATGCCAAGCCACTTGTTTGTGGGTATCATAAACTAAGGGTCGAATTAATTGATAATGACAAGATAATTCAGAGCAGGGAAATGAATCTAAGGATCGGAAATGTTCCGGATATAGAGATAATCCCAGAGAAACCAAATCCCGATTCGGAAATCACATTCAGATTCACAGACAATGAAACTGGAAATCCGATAAAGAATTTGAATGTTGATATCTATAATGTGTTGGAGGGCAGCGACTCCGCAGTAACATATTCAACAAATACGAATGGAGAATTCAAATTTATAACAAGTGACACTGGGAGGTATCGTCTCATAATTCATAGTTCAAACTACTGCGGCGAGTTGGAATTCTGGGTCAAGAAGAAGCTTCCATACGACCTAAATCCAAAGAATCCGGTGGTTGGCGATTTGATAAGTCTTGGTGTTCCCGGTGGTGTTGGTGTTAAGTATATAGATTCTGAGGGTAATGTCTATCCATTGAGGAATGTCGGTGGTGTGAATTTCACAATAAATGAGCCGGGAAATTATACAATAGTGATGGGTGAATTAAGCAGGGTGTATTGGTCAGAGAATATATCAATAGAGGTCTCAGAGAAAAAGAAGATGATGGCAGAGATAGAACCTGAGAAGTGCGTCCTGAATTCTCCAGTAACAATACATGTAACCTCTGGTGATAAATCCTTAGAGGGTGCAATTGTCAAAATTACAAAGCCAGATGGAAAAACAAACAGTTACGAGACAAATTCGATCGGAGAAATTAAATTTATACCTGATATGATCGGTGAGTACACAGTTCATGTTGAGAAGGAGAAATATCAGGACTTTAATAAGAAATTCGATGTCTTGAATTTGTTTAATGTTAGGTTGGTTCCAAGAGAGCCCATAAGGAATCAGGAGATAGTGTTGAATGTTACAGATCAATTTAAGATGCCCGTTGGTGAAGCATCAATATCCATAGAGGAGATGAGTGGAATTCCTCTAATAACTGGCTCAACCAATGAGAATGGAACATTCAGGTTCAGATTGCCGGAGGAAAGGGAGTATAAGATAATAATAAAGAAGAAAAATTTCTGGGGTTTTGAGGATAGAATCAGGGCATATGGTGTTATGTCATTGATATGTCCCGACAGCATTGAAGTTGGAGATGAAATTAATTTATCTGTTATCGATTCTAATGGTAACGAAATTCAGGCGAGGATTACAATAGAACGACCAGATGGAATCGTTGATGTTGTTGAAAATAGTTATAAACCAGAGATGGTCGGCAGCTATAAGATTGAGGTTACAAAGCCAAATTATAGGTCAGTTTCAAAGATTTTAAGCGTTAGACCTCATCCATTATCGGTAAATTCTAAAATCCTGGGTAATGTACTCAGAATCACGGTATTAAGTAGAGGTGTTCCGGTTCCGGGAATTAGTGTCATAATTGATACAAAGAATGAGAAATTCGAATCAAAGACCGATGTCAATGGAACCACAGAGTTCATCATAAAGGAAGGGGGTAAATTGATAATCGGTGTAAATTCCGTAGATAGGAAGGATAAATACGAAACAAAGATCATTGAGAAGGAAATTGTAAAGGTATACAATCCGGTCCTCTTAATAATTCCAATAATTTTTATTTTAATGGTTGCTGGTATTCTCATAGCGATAATTGAGACCCTACATAGAAGGAGTAAGATCGGGGAGAAAAAGACATCAAGTTTGGGTGGTATGACCCAAAGTAAAAGGAGAAAGGGCAGATATGGTAGACTATCGAAGTTATAGTAAATATGGCATTTTTTATTTTTTATTATTTATATCCTCGTTAACTAATCTTTTATATGACCAAGAAAATTATTTTTTTGGTTTTTCTCGTGATGCTTAGCTGTCTTGGAAGTGCAGATATCGATGTTTCTCTTGATGCGAGGTTAAGTAAGAGTGAGATAAAACCCGGTGAGTCCTTCTATTTGTATATAAACATAACAAACATCGACACAGAGGATATAACATCTCAGAACGATATAGAGCTGGCGATATACTCTGACAATATTCTAATTCATCACGACATAATTCATGAGGAAATACCGCAAAATTCATCCAAGGAAATTAGTATTTCATCGAATAAATTCAATGTGGATTATGATGATATCTGGGGCGATGATGGTCTTCTCGGGTATAAATGCAATACCCATGAAATCGAGGTTAGGGTATATGGGGATGTTAGTAGTGAGAGTAGTATAGAGGAGTTGAAGATTTCTGGTGAGGAACTATTTGTTGGAATCGAGCCATCACCCTTAACACCAAAGGATGAGATAATGGTTATTGTAGAGGACAAGGATGGCAATAGATTAGATAATGTGAATGTGAGATTGATTCAGTTGGGGGAGAACGATGAATGGGACATTGATGATGTATCAAGAGATGAAAGAACCAATAGGGATGGAGAGGCGATCTTTACTGCAATAATTGATGACTTTAGATTCAGAGATGAGCCATATGGCAAATATCAAATAAATGTCTGGGATGATGATTACTGTCTGCTTACAAAGACATTTGATATAAGAAACAGGCTTAAAATTGATAGGATTACTCCAGAGGATATATTTGCGGGGGATGAGATAAGGGTTAAGGTTGTTGATATCAACAACGACCCGGTTGAAAATTCATTGGTTACGGTCTCGGGTCCTGGAATTTCTGGCGGAATATCACGTAAGACAGATTCAAATGGCATTGCTAAATTTATATTAACTGAGACGGGAACATTCAATATAATTGCAACAAAGGAAGGATACGAGGATAGCGACATAATAACAATAAGAATAATGAAGAAGAAGCCAATAGATATAAAAATAGAACCGAAGGATGCGATTGTTGGAAGAACTGTGAAATTAGTTGTCACATCGGAGGGTGAATTATTGAGTAATGCGACAATCGAAATAAAGAATCCCTACGGCAGAATCGACACATTAATTGCAGAATCTGGCGAGATAGAGTACATACCAACAACGCCGGGAAGATACGAGATTAAGGTTACAAAGGCGGCATATGAAACAACCATGACTACATTTCTTGCAAATAACATATTCAATGTATCTGTCCCAGATGTAGAGATCGGTAGAGAGGTGAGGATTAAGGTCTATGATCAGAATAATAAGCCAGTTGAGAATGCAAATATAGTAATTGAAGGAACCTCAATTTCTGGAAGTACAAATTCTGATGGAGAATTTTCATTTACATTAACGACGGCGGGGGAGTATAAGATAGTTATAAAGAAGAATGGATTTAGGGATTATGAGAGGGATATGGTTCTTTATTCAAGTCTATTGCTGGATATATCCCCCGATGAGATATACATAGGCAATTCTTCAGAGATAAGAATATTTGATGAAAATGGCAACAGGATAAATGCAACAATAACGATCTCGGGACCAAAAGAATTTTTAAAGGTCATCACTAAGGATAGATATCTTTTTAAGCCAGATCATGCCGGAGTTTATAACATAACGGCGAGCAGGGAATTCTATAATTCAACTACTTCAAGATTAGTTGTAAAGCCTTTATTCGTTAACTTGGAATTAAGGCTGAATAGAGATTTACTCTTGGTTAGGGTAACTCACGCCGATAAACCATTGGAGAATATAACCGTGGAGATAATAATGCCAGATAATAGGAGTGAATACATATTAACGAATTCGGATGGCATCGCAAGTCTTAATGTAGAGAATATAAGTTACGATGGTGAATTCAGGGCAATGGTTGTTGATGATAATTATAAATCAGAAATTGTTGTGAAGAGATTTGAGAAAATGAATATTATATCAATTCTAATAATTATTATCGTTGTTCTAATTCTGATATTGATCTCTGGTGCAATATTTTATCTTTCACATAAGGTCAGAAGAGGAAGTATAGTGGAGAAAGGGAAGAGTAGATTAGGTAAAAAGAGGAGGGGTCTAAGCGGGGTGTAGAATTATCTGATAGGGAAGAATGATAAGATTAACAACAAATATTCTCGGTGTGTTTGCGTTGAAGAATGGTAGGATTATTGAGAGGATTTTATTTCCCATGGATGTAGAGAAGATTGCAGATAGACTCGAGGTCATAAAGGATGGCGTTTCTGAAGAGGAGGCTGCAATTATAGAGAAATTAAAGAGGTCTGGAGTTAGAGAGGTATATGTAATTGACCCGGAGAGATTTCCATCCACCCTTGGAATCAAATTTCTTAAAGACAGCGAGATAATTGACCCAAGTTATCTTGCAGAGGAGATTGGAATTGGAAGAGAGGAATTCTCAGAATTGATTTCCAAGGTAAATCTCGAACTTGCGAAGAGAAGATTGAAGGGGATTGGGAGGGATCAGATACTGATACAGGCGATAAATTCAATAGATGAATTAGACGAATCGATAAACAAATTAGTTAAAAGGCTGAGAGAGTGGTATTCATTGAATTTCCCGGAGTTGGATTATGTCATAAAGAATAATGAGACATATGCAAAGGCGGTCAGTTCTGTAGATAAATTGGATAAGGGTTTGAGGAATAGAATCAATTCATTAAGGAGGGAATCTACTGGCATCGAATTCTCTGAAAGGGATTATGAGGTAGTAACTGCACTTTCAGATTCAATTCTATGTTTATATTCAACAAGGAGAGAAATCGAATCTTATATAGATCATCTCATGAGTGATATCGCGCCAAATCTTTCCACATTGGCTGGACCGATGTTGGGGGCGAGATTAATCGCACTTGCCGGTGGACTTGAGAGATTATCATTTCTGCCGGCGAGCACAATACAGGTATTGGGGGCGGAGAGTGCATTCTTTAGGTTTCTGAGAACGGGTAAGAAGCCACCGAAACACGGCGTAATCTTTCAGTTACCGGAGATAAGATCATCTCCCAAGAGGATGAGGGGGAAGGTTGCCAGGACATTTGCCGCAAAGGTTGCAATTGCTGCAAGGGCGGACCACTTTAATGGAAAATTTGTTGGAGATAAATTAAGGAGGGACTTCTTAAGGAAGATTGAAAAATTGAAATGAAATCGAAATGGATATCGATGTGACATCTATTGGGGATGTTAATGTTGACATAATAACATCAAACCTTCGTGAGTTTCCAGAGCGCGATTCTCAGATTTTAATTCGAAATGCAACACTTAGTGTTGGGGGCTGTGCCGCAAACTTTGCGAGAGCCATCGCTAAACTCGGACTAAATACGAGATTGATAGGCAAGATAGGCAATGACATCCTTGGGAATTTTATAATTGATGAATTGAGTAGGGAGGGGATCGACCTGAGATTATCAAGGGGAAGTAATACTGGGGTAACAATTGCGATTACATTTAAAGACAAAACGAGGTCTTTTCTTACATACCCCGGCTCAAATAGTGAATTTACAATAAGTGATATAAATCTTGATATGATTAGTGGGAGATATCTGCATATACCAAGCGTCTTTCTTCAGGGTCTTCGTGAGAATGTAATAGATTTGATGAAATATTCTCATAAGAATGGAATGATAAACTCATTTGACACGGGCTGGGATCCAAGTGGATGGTCCGATGATGATATAGAACTCGTAGAGAAAATTCTAAGATATGTTGATATATTCTTTCCAAACATAAAGGAGGGCTCCGCAATAACGGGTTTAGATGAGAAGGAAAACATCTGCAGGGAATTGCTCAGATTTGGACCTAAAATTATTGCGCTGAAGATGGGATCCGAAGGTTGTTTTATAGCAACAAGAAAGGAATCTATTTTTATAGAGGCATTTAGAGTAGATTCCGTCGATACAACCGGAGCTGGAGATGTCTTTAATGCAGCATTCATATTTGGGCATTCTAAGGGATGGGGGATTAAGGAGATTGGAAGATTCTCCTCGGCGGCGGCGGCAATAAGCACAACTGGATATGGAAATTCAAGATACCCAACTCTAGATGAAATTGAGGATTTATTGGGATTTGATACGGGAATTTGAAATGGGGGTTATATAGATATTAAAAAAGCCGATGGTGCGATATATTTATAGTACCGCAACGGATGACAATTTTCATGAATTAAGGAAATACGGATATATTCCCAGTTATTTTACCCGGTCTATAAATCTATAAATTTTAAATTGAATTAATAACTATGAAGGGTGTTCAAACAAGAGTAAAACAATTGATAGATGTAAGTAAAAGAGTAATCGTGGATTGTAGTTTAGAGAATGGAGCAATTGTTGCAGCGAATTCTACAAAACCATATTTTCCCAAAGAAGCAAAAAATTATTTTTATGTTTGGCCGAGGGATGCATCCTTTATCTGTGTCGCTGCAGATTTGTTGGGATTAAATATTCAGGAAAAATTTTTTGAGTGGCTGATTAATAGGGCCGAGGGCTGGCAAGAAAGGGGCTTATTTTATGAAAAATATTATCCCAATGGTCTACAGGCGCTCAATAGATTCCAACCAGATCAAACAGGGACTGTTCTTTTTGCAGTTTGGCATCACTTAAAATCAAGTAAAGGAGAGATCGACAAATATAAAAATTTAGTAATTAGTTCTGCAGAGGGCATATGTAAGGCTTGGAAAAAAGACCACTTTACCTTAATAACCAATGATTTATGGGAAGAGAGATTATGCTTCCCAGATTTGAAAGAAAATTTTACATATTCGCTTGCTGCATGTATTAAAGGCTTGGAATGCGCCAATGAACTTTTTCCAAATAAAAAATATATTAGAACGGCAAATGAAATGAAGAAGGTGTTATTAAATAATACGGAGAAGAGGGGTTATTTTTTCCGATCTTTTGGGAAATTAAACGATGAAAGAATAGATTCTAGTTTATTGGGTCTTGTTTGGCCATTCGAAATAGTCACTCCATCGGATCCCTTGGTAAAAAATACCATCAGAAAAATAATTGAAAAATTAGTAAAAAATTATGGAGTTTATAGATACGAACATGATGAATATGATGGTTGGATGTTTAGAACAATTCATAGAAAGAAGGGTGCGGGTTTTTGGCCATTACTAAATTTTTGGATGAGTATCGTGTTAAATAGAATGGGAAGAAAGAAAGAGGCGTTAGGATATTACAGTAGAGTTATTAATTCTGTTAAAAATTTTATTCCAGAACAGATATTCGATAATAAAATACAAAAATCGGTCTCTCCCCTGTGTTGGAGTCATGCCATGTTTATAATTGCATCAAGAGAACTTGGATATTTTTAGGTTTGGGTGGTGAAACTCAAATTGCTTCGCAATTTCTCCTTAGATAGCCACACATAACCGTATCAGATATCTGAACAACTAAAATATTTATAATTGAAACAACTAATAGAAGATAACAAGATGAAGTATCTGTGCTATCTTCTAATGTTACTCTTGATAATTATTCTCGGATGTATTGGAACCAATAAGGTCGAGTATAAATGCTGGGACGGTTCAATAGTCTCTAATCCAGATGACTGCCCAGTCATTACAACTATAACTACAACCTCAACCACCACAACCTCCACAACATCAACATCTACAGTGCCATGTGCATGGACAAACGAAACATGCCAACTCTACTGTTCATCGGAGTGTGAGAACAGGGTAAAATCCTGTGAGTTAGATAAAAAGAGATGTATATGCAATTATACCTGTGCAACTACTACATCGACAACTACCACAACTACCACCCTGCCGTTGAGAGTGTTATCTGAGAGCGATATTGACAAAGCGATTGCATGGGGCGAAAAGAATAAATTCAATATGTCAAATTTATTATCAAAATATGCATATCCAAATTATTCAATAGGGTATGAGCATGTTATTGTGTATACACCATATCTAAAATTAGCACTCCTTGCTGCAAAGAGGGCTCGGGAATACAGAAGAATAACGGATGAAGAAATTGATTCGATAGTAACATCAAATGAGATTGAATTCAGGGTAAAGATCTATGGCGACACCACAGAGTTTGCCGAGAATGTAGCGGCAGTTATAAAACTCAGGGGGGAGATCATACACCCCAATAAAACAATAATTGATAAAGCCCCGGCAACCACAGACTTTTGGCCCAATTCTCCAAAATACTTTGCTGTAAATTCATACATATTTGATTGCTACGATAGAATAAGAGATAGAATAATAGTATTTGAGGTTATAAAATTGACTGGGCGCAAGACCTATGAGATCGATATGAGGAATTACAAGTGATTTAAGTAAATGTAGACTGCTAACTTACTTAATTTAGAGATTTTATATAGGGAAACTTTTTAAGTATATTTCCCTATAAATAATACTATGATAAACAGAGATACTTGGACAAGACAGATAAAGGATTTTGAAGAGGAACCCTTTCCACCAGATATAAAGGAAAGGGAAGTGGAGATACCTCTAAGTCTCGATGTGAGAAGAGCAATTACGTTAATTGGACCACGAAGATCAGGAAAGACCTATCTTATGTTTCTCCTGATCAAAAAGTTAATTGAACAAACAAGGAATGTCATTTACCTGAATTTTGAATCGCCGGAATTAAAAACAGCCGAACCTAATGATTTAAGCACGTTTCTGGATGTATATTTCTCCATCTACCCAGAAAGGGTCAGGGAAAAATCCTA
Organism: Candidatus Altarchaeales archaeon; assembly: GCA_003663175.1. Lineage (GTDB taxonomy): Archaea > Altiarchaeota > Altiarchaeia > IMC4 > QMZM01 > QMZM01. Next base: position 13,960 of record QMZM01000021.1, read on the forward strand.
CTTTTTCTTGGATGAAATTCAGAATGTTGAGGGCTGGGAGAGTTTTGTAAGAAGTTTATTGGATAAGGGAAATTCTGTTTATGTTTCTGGTTCTTCATCAAAGTTATTGAGTAAGGAAATTGCAACCCAATTAAGGGGTAGAAGTATAAATTTTGAAATATTTCCCTTAACATTCAAGGAATTTCTAGGATTTAAAAACGAATTCTTTGATCTAACTTCGCTTTCAACACAGCAATTATCTCAGATTAAAAAATATACTCATGAGTTCATTAATTTCGGTGCATATCCTGAGGTTGTGCTTACAGAGAGTAAGAGGTTAAAGGAGAAGATTCTTGATGAAATGGTGGAGGTAACAATTCAGAGAGATGTTATGGAAAGATATAAGATAAGGAATGAAAAATCTCTAAGAATCTTGTTCAAGGCATTAGTAAACTCCAGAGAATTTTCTGTGCACAGTTTCTATAATTTTTTAAAGTCTATCGGTATAAGGATAAGTAAGAATACAATTTACTTTTATCTACAGATTCTGGAGGACTCTCTCGTTGTCTATCCCCTAAAAAAATTCTCACTCTCCTACAAGGGAGAGGAGCAATCTATACCAAAGATTTACATGGTTGATAATGGAATTCTAAGGGCTTATGGTATTGACAATGAAAGTAAATTACTTGAAAATCTGGTATTTACAGAACTTTTGAAGAGATATGGATTTAAAAATTTGAGATATCTCAAAATCAATCAAAAAGAAGTCGATTTTGTTGTAATGGATAGAAAAAAGGTAAAGCAATTAATTCAGGTATGCTATGATGTAGAGGACTTCTCCACGAAGAACAGAGAGCTGAGAGCTCTGATAAAGGCTGGGGAGGAGTTGAAGTGTAGGAATTTGAAGGTAATTACCTGGGACTATGAAGCTAGGGAGGAATTCAAGAACAGGAAGGTAGAATTCACACCTTTGTGGAGGTGGCTGCTGGAGATATAGATTGGATTATACTGCGAACTTTTTATAAAAAGTTCGCATTAATAAATAATATGGTAAGAAAAATTTTGATAGATCAGAGAGAGGAATTAGAGGAGAGGATTAAAGGTAAAAAGATTGTTGAGAGAGAGTGTCTGAAAATTTTTAAAGAATATGCGAGGAGTTCCTTGGTAAAAGTAACGATGGG
>QMZM01000022.1 GCA_003663175.1 Candidatus Altarchaeales archaeon
AAAAATATTGGAAGAATTAACAGGAGATGTTTATCATCCCGCAGTAAAGGAGTCTTACGATGCTGCGTCAAAAATTGTAGATGAAATTCACAAATATGGATATCAAAAGGGAAAATATATATATGTTGGAACCTGGGCATATTCTGCTCTTACTTTCCCTTATTCTCCACCAAAGTTAGATTTTGTTACAGCATCACCATCGGGTGTAGAAATAAAAAAAATGGAGCTTAATGATGAAAAATGGAACTTTATAATAAATATCACAAAAGAAAAATTGGGGGATATCCCAATCTTAGCATTCATTGATTGGGCAGGCACTACCAACACTCCTATGGGGGTATTCAGCCAAAGATTGAGCAAAGAAAGACAGAGAAGGTTTTTAAAATATGCTGATGATTATTTCCAGAAAAAGGAGATAATCTTTGTCTATCCTGTCCATGGCGGATTTATGGGGCAAGATGCAGAGATTCTATCTTTTGGTAAATTAAAAGTTTATGATTCTTTGGCTCCGGAGTTTCAGACATATGAAACGATTAAAAATTTAGCACGGGATAAATATGGTGGTGAACATGAAGAAAAATAGAATCCTGATTGCAATCGGAATTTTGGGAATATTTCTTCTCTCTGCTTTTTTAATAAGAAATCCCACAGTAAGACCCATTCCTCTTTGCCCCAAACAACTTGGAAGAGAAGGAATGCCGAGTATGCCAAACCCTGCTGCTGTCTACTGTAAAAGTTTGGGTTATAAATATGAAAATGGAACTTGTGAATTTCCAGATGCAACAGAATGCGATGGCTGGGAATTCTTTACTGGAAAGTGCGGAAAAAAGTGGACTTACTGTGAAAGGTACGGTAATGGAAAAATAGAAATTACAAGAGAAGGTTGTGCATTTTCACAGGAATGTGGTTTATGTATTCTACCAGATGGAACTAAGTGTAGAGAGTGGGACTATTGTTCGGGGGAATGTCCATGAATATAGTCAACTGTAATGTCTTACCTATTCAACTCCACAGGTTACTGATAATAATCTAACTTGGGTGTCACGGATTAATTTGCCACTCCGAGTTTCACCCGTTGATTTGTGAGAGACAGAAGGGGTCAATTGTTATAGAGATGTAGCTTGGACCACCAACAGAACCCTTCGCTTTATCCAACCACAGAGGAGATTTCTGAGAAATATTAAATGATTTTTCTACTTTCTCTATTATTTCGCAAGAATATTTGGGATTCGTTCCTCGATATTCCAAATCATTTGGCATTAAGCGGCGAAGCTAAGTTAGAAATCAAACAATCTTTTTTGCCCATCTACTTCAGAAATCTCCAAATCCCTTAGATCAATTGTCATTCCATCCCTTGCAGCAATTGTCCTTACCCCGGTTTCCCTTGTGATTTCCATTGCCTCCAAGTTTGGATTTGCGTTCAGCATTCGCATACCGAAGTGTTGAATTATTGTCAATTCTGGTCTCACCCTTTTTACTATCTTAATTGCCTTTTCCGTGTTTAAATGCTTATCGGTCTTTTTTGAATCCGGGGATATAACATTAAGTATCAGAATTTTTGAATCTTTATAATATCGTATAAGTTCGGGTGAGTAATCTGTATCAGATGAATATGTAATTATCTCCTCCTCAGTAAAGAATTTGAATCCAATTCCATTTTCGTGCCTAATTGTTGGAATTGCCTGAATCTCCAAATCATGAATTCTGAATTTTTCCCCAATATCTGGAATTATAACTGAGATAGAATTTCTGTGATATTCGGAAATATAATCAAGAGTGTTTTTATTTATAACCAAGATTCCCGTCTTTTTTAAGCCATGGGTCATCGCCTCTATCATTAGTTCTGCATCATTGTAATGGTCCAAATGTCTATGAGAAACAAAAACGGCATTTAATTTGCTCGGATTTCTTCCGAATTGTAGCGCCCTTATCAATGCTCCGGGTCCGGGGTCAATTATCATATTGACCCCCAAATCGAACCAAATTCCGCCGGTATATCTCCTCTGCGAGAGTAGGACAAATCTGCCCCCACCAGTTCCGAGAAATGTTATTGAATGCATCAATTATTATTAGAATTTCCGAAGATATATGAATGTATGATAAAACCCGATGAGATTAAACGATGAGATTAAAGTCCTACGCCATCTATCCTTGCACCACAGTTGGGACATCTCTTATTTATAATCTTATTTTCATAGACATCAAAGAGAAACCTCCTTATCAGAAGTTCGTTACAATTATAGCAGTATGTGTTCTCTCCGACATCTCCCGGCAGGTTTCCAGCATAGACATATCTCAACCCAGAATCGATCCCAATTTCCCTCGCTCTGTGGATGCTCTCTACCGGCGTTCTCGGTAGGTATGTCATCTTATAGTCTGGATGAAACCTACTTATGTGCCAAGGTGTTTCTTTGCCCAATTCATCTCTTATAAATTCCGCAATATCCCTCAGTTCCTCCTCAGAATCATTTTTTTTAGGAATTAGCAGTGTCGTGACCTCAACCCAGATACCCATCCTCTTCATCTTCTTGAGTGAATCCAAAACCGGCTCTAATTTAGCACCGCAAAACCTTCTATAGAATTCATCAGAAAAACTCTTTAAATCGACATTTGCAGCATCCAATTTACCATTTATCTTCTTCAAAGCCTCCGAGGTCATGTAACCATTTGTAACAAAAATATTAAAGAGATTATTTTCCTTTGCAATTATTGATGTGTCATGGGCATATTCAAAGAATATAGTTGGCTCCGTGTATGTGTATGAAATACTCTCACAATTACTTTTTATTGCCAACTTCACGATCTCATCTGGTGATAAATTATCTCCCAATATCTTTCCATGTTCCTTCGGCTCCTGACTTATTGACCAATTCTGACAGAATTCGCATCTAAAATTACAACCAACTGTTGCAATTGAAAAACTCATCGTTCCGGGGAGGAAATGAAAGAGTGGTTTTTTCTCTATTGGATCGACATTTGCTGAGATCGCCTTCCCATAAACCAACGAATACAGGGTTCCATTTCTATTCTCTCTAACACCACAGATACCCCTCTTTCCATCAGAGATCAGACATCTATGAGAACATAGATTGCACTTCACATCTCCATCAACTCTTTCGTATAACATCGCCTCCTTCATTTTCTATGCTTTATTATATTTGATTTTTTTAATTTTTTTAATTCATAAATTCGGATTCATAAATTCGAATTTCCAATATATTTATAAATAAAATGCAATACATTAAAATTCCAATGGACAGGGTCGGGGTTCTGATTGGTGTAAAGGGAAGTGTTAAGAAGACAATCGAGGAGAAAACAAACACTAAGATTACGATAAGTGATGGTGATGTAACAATAGATGGCGACCCACTCGGAATTTTAAAGGCGAGGGATGTTGTGATTGCAATTGCTCGTGGCTTCAACCCAGAAATTGCGTTCAAATTGTTTGATGATGATAATGTATTGGACATAATTAATCTCAGAGAAATTACTAGCTCTGAAAGGGAGATGATCAGGAAGAAGGGTAGAGTTATTGGGAAGAATGGAAGGACAAGGGAATTCATTGAGAATATGACAAATACCTACATATCGGTATATGGAAAGACTATAGCGATCATCGGTTCTTATGAGGGTGTAGAAATAGCAAGAAACGCCATAATGAAATTGATTGATGGTATGTCTCACTCGAGTGTCTATAGATTTATTGAGAAGGAGGTTGCAGAATTGAAATCAAATTTCTTCTAAAAATTCAAAAATAAGTTCATGCCAACACTTTTAAATTAGAAAATCACATTATATTACATTCAATTATCAAGATATACAACTATAGAGATAGGTAAACATGTAGATAAATGGTAAAGATGGAAAAACTACACCACAAGAGGGACGCAGATGAACTATTTAAGGAATTCAAAGAAACATCGATAACGGAATTCTTCAGAAAGAACAGGGCGCACCTGGGTTATTCGGGAAAACTTAGATCGTTGACAACGGTAATCCACGAGATAGTAACAAATAGTTTAGATGCGTGTGAAGAGGCCGGGATACTGCCTGAAATTTATGTTGAAATAAATTCTCTCGGAAATGAGCACTACAGGGTATTTGCCAGTGATAATGGTCCAGGAATTCCAATAAGGCATATCTCCGATGTATTCGGGAAGATGCTTGCTGGAACAAAATTCCATAGAAATATTCAACTTCGAGGACAACAGGGAATAGGTGTTGCTGGCGTTACGATGTTCTCACAGATAACGACCGGCAAGCCGATAAAGATAAGAACATCAACTGGTAATGGAAAGGTTTATGAAGTTAAATTGATGATAGATATAGCAAAGAATAGGGCAGACATAATAAGCAAGAATGAGTATGAGCAGTATTGGAGAGGGACTGAGATCGAGGTTGAATTAAAGAATGTTAAATTCAATCTATCAGACAAGGGTCCATTTGAGTATATAAGGAGGACTGCAATCGCAAATCCTCACGCAAGAATAACATTTGTAGATCCCGAGGGGAGGAAGACCGTATTTGAGAGATCGAGCGATAAGATTCCGAAACCACCAATAGCAATAAAGCCACATCCCAAGGGAATTGAGGTTGATGATTTATTGCAGATGGCCAAGGCAAGTAATGCAAGAAAGGTAAGCTCATTTCTCACATCCACATTCGCAAGAATGAGTAATGCCAAGGTGAAGGAAATTCAAGAGTATGTCAGTTTTGATTTGAATAAGAATCCGAGAAGATTGACATGGTCAGAGTGCGAAGAAATAGTAAACGCAATAAGAAATATAAAGTTTCTGGCTCCATCTACCGAGGGTTTAGAACCGATTGGTGAAAAGCAGATAAGGAGTGCTGTTCTTAACATCTTAGACCCAGAGTTTGAATCTGTGCTCACGAGACCGCCGAGGGTACATTCTGGTGGAACACCATTCATCATAGAGGCTGCCATTGCATATGGTGGACACGCCGGAAGGAACTCAAAAGAGGGAGTAAGGGCTGAAGTAATGAGATTTGCAAACAGGGCTCCGTTATTGTTCGATGCCGGAGGATGTGCGATAACAAAGGCCATAAACTCCATCGATTGGAAGAGATACGGTCTAAAGGACATCGAGAACTCTCCGATAACTATATTTGTGAATATCGTCTCCACATATGTCCCATACACATCTGCTGGAAAGCAGAGCATTGCGGAGGAAAAAGAAATTCTCAAGGAGATAAGAATGGCGCTCATGGACCTGGGGAGGAAATTCCAGGTGTATCACTCAAGAAAGAGAAGGGCGATGGAGAGGGAGGCAAAGAGGCAGATTCTTATGAAATACAGCACCGAACTTGCCGCTGGACTTGCAAAATTAACTGGAGAGGATGAGAATAAAATCCTAAGGGACCTGCAAGAATTGATAGAGGAGAAGATAAGAACCGGTGTCATATTGGAGGAAGGGGAAAAGGAAGGGGAGATTGAGATGGAGGTAATTCCAGAGGAGACCGAGGGAGAGGAAGAATTAGAACTGGAGGAGGTGGTTTAAATGGATGACCAAAGAGTTATATCAAAATTAAATAACCTAGGCAATAAGATTCTAGAGGACATAAGGCTTGGGGAAGGTCCAAGGATAAGAATGCCCCAACGGGGTATTGGGAATATAATATTTAATGAAAGAGAAAACATCTTAGAACTCGGTGAAAAGACATCGACAAGGTCATTTTTGAATGTTGCCCATTCAAGAAAATTTATGCAGACAATTCTGATTGCATCAAAATGCAAGGAATTTGTCTCGAGAGGTAAGACCGCAAGCATAAGAGAATTGTATTACCAATTAAAACACACGATCCCGGGAACAAAGGAAAACACATTTGAGGACCAGTCCGAATCCGATCCATTGATAGTTGACCTAGAAACCGCATTGGGAGTATTAAGGGAGGAACTTCACTTAAAGGCGGATGATAAAGGAACATTAATTGGCAAGATCACAATTGAGGATTCCGGAGACTTTATAGATTGCTCAAAATTGGGGAGGTCTGGTTTGTCAATTCCATCAATAGTTGAACATTATAAATTCCATGATGTTCAAGCTGAGTATGTTCTCGTTATAGAGACTGGAGCAATGTTTGATAGGCTCGTTGAGGAGAAATACCATATAAAGAATAATTGCATTATGGTGGCAACAAAGGGACAAGCTGCAAGGGGTTGTAGGAGACTGGTTCATAGACTTCATCACGAGTTAAAATTGCCAGTTATAATGTTTACCGATGGCGACCCATGGGGTTACTACATTTATTCCGTAATGAAGGCGGGTTCAATGGCTCTTGCCCACGAATCGAAGAGATTGGGGACCCCGGGGATGAAGCTTGTTGGAATGACAATGACCGATATTGATACATATGGCTTAGAAAAGGTGACGGAGAAGTTGAAGGATGTTGATAAGAGGAGGATAAATGAATTACTGCAATATCCGTGGTTCCAGAAGAAGGAATGGAAAAAGGAATTGAATTTGATGATAAAGAAGGGTGTAAGAATAGAGCAACAAGCCCTTGCTTCAAAATCCTTAGAATTTGTTGCCGAGGAATACTTACCGGAGAAGATTTCAAAGGGGATAATGCTACCATAAAAATGAATTTTCTAAAGGAAATCTTTATGGGAAATCAGAATCAGGACTATATACATGATAGGTTTGTGAGATATGGCAGGGGAAAATTCTCTGGCCCCAAGATAAGAATAAAGAAGAATATGCATATAAGATTGGAGGGAACATACGAGTATGTCAACATCATAGGAGAATTAATTGCAAAGAATTCGAGAAATTCTGGAAATTTTAGTGTCAGGGGGGAGATCATATCAAAATACGACTTTAGGGATTTCATCAATGACATCGCACTGAGATATCATAAGAAGAGGGAATTATTTCATGCAAGGATCAATTCAACAATTGAATCTGAAAAATTGATGGAGATTTACTCGAAATTAAAACACGCATACATTTTACTTGATTTGACCAGCGATGATAAAAAATTGAGACTGAAAACAAAGAAGAAACTACCAAAACCCGGAACAATTGATGAAAAATTCTTTTCTGCCATTCTACCGCCATCACTAATGGGAGTTGTTGAGGATGAGATAATTCTAATGGATTCGAATCTTGATTCAAACCCCGGTAATGTAACGATAACCCATCAATATTTAATAGAAGACCTAATAATCCCAGATAAATATGTGAATAATCCAAAACTTGCACGAATTAATGCGAGGCGCGTTGGAAAAATCGTGAGAGAAGTTGAGATCAATGGCAAGAAATTCAAATCCGAGTATGAATTAAATGCTTAGTCAATTCTTATCAATAATTTAAGGAAATTTATCACATATTCGATTATTATATCGACTATTCCCTTTTCAATATCTTGTGGTATTGTTGTTGTGGGTGGCGTTGTAGAGGTTGATGTTGAGGTGGATGTCGTGGAGGAGGTTGAAGTGGAGGTCGTTGGGGTAATAAGGCTCGAGGTCGTGGAGGAGGTTGTAGTGGATGTTGAGGAAGTAGTGGTTGAGGTTGTAGAGGAAGTCGATGTGGAGGTTGAGGAAGTAGTGGTTGAGGTTGTAGTGGTAGAGGTGGTTGGTCTTTCTTTATCGAGAACTCTGATCGTGATCGATCTGGATTTCTCTGGATATAGCCATATATCGAGAATATATACCCTCACAACATGCGTTCCCGGGCTGAGGGGTCTCTTCTTTAGGTCCCAATTTCCTGAGAATACCTCCTTAACATTACAATGCTTATAGAATTTCTTTAGTGTCCAATTATAATTATCAACGGTTATCTTCACACCCTTGTCGCATGTAATGCCATTTAATTTGACAGTAACATTAAAGACATCATCACTATAAAGCACATTACTTGGTCTTATTTCTATGTCCTCTATTGCCAATGCATAGACATTTACTGAAATTAAGAGCAATATTAATGGAACAAATTCCTTCATTTTCCATTATTTAATTTTTATTATCCTCATAAAAATTAAAATTTAACTCCAAAAATCAAATATATTTTAGATGGGACCGTGGGGTAACCAGGCATCCTAGCAGGCTCCAGACATGAAACTGGAGCGCTGAGAATTAATTCGATGATGAGGGGCGAGGTCTGCCAAAGAGAGAGACCTGCCGATGGGGGTTCAAATCCCCCCGGTCCCATATCAACTCTTAGGAAAGGTTGACCGGGGGGTGGGATTTCGTTGAAATTGCACACAATAGCGTCAGTGCCACTTCCATAGTGAACCTCTCAGTGCCATTAGTCCTCCTAAGGGACGCCAACGATAACTAATACAGATAAGTTCCCGATGCCATTGCCTTAGTTGACCAAAAACTGCTTTGCAGTTTTATTGCCGGATATGACACTTCGCTCAAATCATCAGTCAGATATAAAAAATGCAGTGCGAGATTTGTGGCAAATACATAAAAAGAGGAAACAAGGTCAGGGTTGAGGGTTCTACCGTGATTGCCTGCGATAAATGCTCAAATTACGGTAAGATCGTCGAGAGGGCGGTTACAATCCCGAGAAGAACTAAGGATAGGAGAGATAAAAAAATTGAGGAGAAATTTGAAATTGATATTGAATTTGAACTCATACCCAATTACGGAAAGGCAATAAAGGAAGCACGAGAAAAATCTGGAATAAAACAAGATGAATTGGGCAGGATGATAAATGAGCCAGCATCTCTGATACATAGAATAGAAACGGAGAGGATAGAACCAAGCATAGAGATTGCAAAGAAGATTCAGAGAGCATTGCATATAAGAATTCTTAAACCAATTGAAATTGACAATGAAAATGAGGAATTAGAAAAGAGAAGCGAGATGACCCTGGGCGATGTTGTTGTGATTAGGAAGAAGAGGAGGTAAGATGGAAGTCTGTATCTTCTTTGCCATAATCTTTTTTATAGGAACCTATTTACTATATCGCAGTAAAAATGAACGGCATTTCATAATATTCCTTATAAGGACAAAACACTTCCTAAATATAATTAATAGATTATCGAGACTCTCACCAAGGTTCTGGAATTTTATGGGAGACCTATCAATATTTATATCCTTCAGCGGTCTTGGTGCAGCATATCTCTCTAAGTATAGAAGACTAAACAAGAATCTAAGCATAATACTCTTGCTCTTCGGGATAATTATGATTATGTTATATTCAAGTGGGATATTGCTCGTTATAATGTTAATTTTATTGGCAATTGGTGTGGTGAGTCTTGATAAGATAAAAAGCCCAGTTGCAGATTTTATTACCTCCGCAGTAATTATGTCGGCAATTTCTCTGAAGATGGCTAGATTGGAGATGGCAATTCTCGAGGGTATTTTTGGACTACTGGTATTTATAATCACGCCATTGGTGTTGCATGCTATCGATATCTCGTATGGAAAAACCTCTCTCCCAGGAGTTTCACCAATTCTCCCCGGTTCTGAACAAGGGAGAATAGGATTTGTTGTCCCCGGGATGAATATATTCATACCTCTAGGTTATGGATTAGTCGCCATAATATTGCTGGTTATAATTCATGAATCTTCTCATGGTATATTGGCGAGATCAAATAATATAAATCTAAAATCCACTGGGTTATTGACTCTTGGCATAATACCCATCGGCGCATTCGTTGAGCCAGATGAAGAGGAATTTCGGAAGAGTGAAGGTATAAGAAGGATGAGGGTTCTTGCCGTTGGTTCGATCTCAAACTTGATTACTGCAATTCTCTCATTATTTATGTTTGCATTTCTCATATTGCCATCTCAATGCCTGATTGTTGAGAAATCAAACAGTGAAATTCCTCCCGGAACAGAGGTAATTGCAATGACCAACAAGAGCATTATAAATTACATATCTGCAACAATGGCAAACTACATATTTACAGAAAATCTATATAATCTCTCAGAGTTTGTGGGCAATGGAACACTCGTTCTAAAGACAGATGATAGAGAATTCGTACTAAACTCGGAGGAGTTGAAAGGGATGTTATTTTCCTATAAACCGAGATTCAGATTTGAACTTGATATATTTGGAATAAATGTATTCTCAATAATTGCGGGAATCTTGTTCTGGACATATTTCTTTAACTTGAATGTTGGTCTGGTTAATTTATTACCAATAGTCCCATTTGATGGTGGAAAAATGACATCTGAGCTAATATCAAGTCTCAACATAAATAAATCCGTAATTAATGTATTTACATATGCAATTATATTGGTTTGTTTAATTGTAATTCTAATAAATGCCCTTCCCCTCTTGGACATGATAATTGAATTTATTTCCAGAATGAATTACTCTATTGTCTTGCCCATATAAACCCCATGCATTCTATAGTTAAATTTCCTATAATAATCCCTCGCACCAATTCCAGAGGTTACAAGAATCCTCTTCATATCAAATTCTTCCTTTGATATCTTCTCTGCCTCCTCTAACAATTCTCTCCCATAGCCCCTGTGCTGCCACTCATAGAGTGGTTTTTCTCCGACCTCAACCATCGGTCCATAGATGTGCAATTCTCTAATCAATGCTGTTCTCTCATCTATTTCCCTTCTGAATGGTTTATAGGGAATTCTCAACCTCAAGAATCCTATAAGAATGTCATTCTTTGTATCCTCAAATGACAGGAATATCTCATTTCCATTACTCGCCAGATAATCCTCTCTCAATAACTCTATATTATCTTCATCCGGTTCGATTCCCCTTCTAATTGAATGACCAACTTCTCTGCATCTTATGCATCTGCATCTTATCCCTCTCCTATCCATCTCCCTGTACACCAATTCCCCTAGATTACTTTCTTTTATACCAGAAACAATTAACTGTGATGGAATGTCTCTCATGATTCTCATTGTCCTTACCCATTTTGGCATTCTCTGCTTTATCTTTATTATTAAATCAATTGCCTCCTCCGTTGTAATTGGCTTAAATTTTCCCTCTCTCCATAATTCATAGTACTGGGTCCCCCTTAGAACTAAACACGGGTAAATCTTCACCATATCTGGTCTAAATCTCTGATCATCAAATACCTTCTTGAATGCATCTAAATCAATTTTTGGTTTATAACCAAGAATGCCAGGCATTAGATGATACGAGACCTTCAGACCAGAATCTTTTAGGAGTTGGGTTGCTTCAATAACATCTCTAACTGTGTGTCCCCTATCAACCATTTTATAAATCCTATCAGATGGATTCTGAACTCCAATCTCAACCCTTGTCACTCCAAATCTGAGCATTTCATTAATCTCGTCTTTCTTTGCCCAATCTGGTCTTGGCTCAAATGTCATTCCAACACATTTCACATATGATTTTTCATTCTCTTTCTGTATTTCTTCGAGGTATTTGAATCTTCTACCCAGCTTTTTGCTTTTATACTCCTCTATGAAATTCTCCTCTCCGATCTCGTTAATCTTTTCATAATTCTCCAAGAATTCATTCATTGCCCTCAATGCCTCTTTAACAAACCACTCCTGGTAATCAATGCACTGAGCAGTTAATGTACCACCCATAACAATAAGTTCAACCTTGCTTATCGGATGTCCTATCTCCTTTAATTGTCTTAGGCGAAATGTTACTTGGAGATATGGATCATAACCATAGGATATTGCCCTCCTTGTTGCCGGTTCCTTGCCAGTATAACTCTGGGGAACATCTATCTCTGGACCTCCGGGGCAGTATTTGCATTTTCCATGCGGGCATGGCATAGGATGGGTCATAACAGCAACCACTGCAACGCCAGAAATGGTTCTTGTTGGCTTTTTCTGCAATACTCTAAGGACCTTATCCCTTTCCTCACTTCTCACATATTTAAGAATCTCAGAATTCCTAATAAATCCATTAATTCCGAACTCCAATGCCAAATTTCGCTTTTCCCTATTCAAATCCTCTTTTGTCTTTATCTTCCCAGATAGAATCCTCTCAATTATTTTTCTGCAGAATCTTTCCATGTCTCAATTTTAGAAGGAGGAGAAGGATGGTCAACAGCGTCTCGGGCTTCCCCTCTATTCGAGAGTACAACCCGAATCGCTGGGCGGCTTAACTTCCGGGTTCGGAATGAGACCGGGTGTTTCCCGCCCGCTATGGCCGTTGACCATTATAATTATTAAAAATTGAAACTTAAAAATGCTTTTATTAGAAGCGCCCAGTGTATAATGTATGGTAACAAAACGAACTTATAAAAAAGCCAAGAAAATCGAAAAGTTTTTAAAATAGAATAAATAGAATAATAAATTAGATAACCCATCGAAAGGTTTTTATAATATTTAAAGATGTAAACCCCCCTAGAACCCCAAAATTTAAGTTAATTTAAGTTAAAAGGAATTGGCTGTAAAGTATATGGAAACATATTACGGTGAAAAATCTATGGAATGGACAAATTCAAGATATTAAACACAAATAAAAAAAATAAAAAAGAAAACACGGAGAAAAATATTAGAAACTCTTTCATTTATTATAGATTGGGTAGAATTCATCATAAAAACAGAAACCTCAGGGAGGCAATTCTTAACTATAAAAAAGCCATAAAACTTTGGGAGAATTCGATATTCCTATACTGGCTTGCAAGGGCGTATTACGAATACGGAGATCTAACTCTGGCACTCCGAATGTATAACAGGTCAATTCAATTAGACCCCAAATTGATAGAAAGCTATATTGGAATCGGCGACATTCTCTATGAACTTGGGGATACTCAAAGAGCAATAAGGAATTATAGAAAGGCAATTCAATTAGACCCAAAGAATGCTAAGTACTATCTGGCATTATCCAAGGCATTGGCAGATATTGGGAATCTAAAAGAGGCAATTAAATTCTATAATACCGCAATAAAACTCGACCCGGGAATTAATGGGGACGGAGATATCAGAAAAAAGATAGAAGAATTCGGATCAAATAAGGATTCTGAAATTGAATTTTCAGATGATGAAGAAAGAGAGATGTCCCTGTATGAATTAGATGGATCTGCAGATGAGACACGCATTCCTGGACAACCGATGTATCCAGAATTTGTTCTCGAGAAATTAAGGGAGCTGTCTGGATTGATAGTAAAGGCTATAGAGAGGCTTGTTGGAATTGGTTTGGTCAAAAACATAGTCAGGGATGTGACTCATGTGCATATCTGCTTTAGATACAACTGGGATGAAGATTATGAAAAGGGATGGCATGATATGTTAGAGAAGAAAAGGGGTGCGTTCCTCTTCCATCTGTATGAACTTGAACCAGAAAATCCAAATTATGCAAACAGAAATGTAAGAATTGACTTCGATGGTGATGAAATTTCTGAGCCAGAGATCTTGCATATGAAAGACCTGGATGGAAATCCAATAGAAACTATCTCGTTGAGTCAAATTGGCTTAGCGGAGCCGGAGGGATTTACCGCTTATATTACCTATGATGATAAATTCTCCATTAATGGAGAGAGATTCGGGATAGAATGGGCAAAATCCTATTTCGTTGATAATAAATACATAGAAGAGATAAAGAGATTGAACGAGGAGATACAAAATAATAAAAATATTGAAAATTATAAGAAAATTGGAGACCTATATCTAAGGATTAAGGAGTACGGGAGTGCAATTAAATTCTATGAAAGGGCACTGGAACTTGATCCTGAGAATGCAGAACTCTATTATCTTCTTGGTAATTGCTTATTTCTTGAGGGAGCCTATGGGAATGCGCTAAAGGCTTATAGGAGGGCATTAGATATAGCTGAGAAAGAGAGGGCAAGGGCAAGGAATAAAAAAGACATATCAAGGGAGAGAGAGATAACCTACACTATTGCAGAGTTAAGGAGAAAGATTGCAGACACTATGTTAAAGGAGGGGTCGAGACCATGGGTAGAGATAGTTGGGGAATATGACAGGGCGATACAAGAGTATGAGCGCTTACCAGAGAGGAGAGATGCCATGAAAAATATGACATTATCTCAGATAGCAAAAGATAGTAGAATTACAACAGATGTTCTCGAGAATATCGGTAAAGAAATTGGATTTGATTTTGTAGGAGGTGATGTAGAGATTATAAAGAGTGCAATTTCCAAGGCACGGGAATTAAGGCAAAATAGACTTAAGGGTATCGGAATCGATGAGGCGGTTATTCGAGTGTATACCGCCGCATTTATTGTTTCGGAAAATCTTGGGATCGGAATAAGGGACGCCCTGGAGATAACACCAACTGAGAGCATGATCGAGAATATCAAAGCGGAGATTAGGGGTATTGAAAGTGAGATAGAGAAGATAGATGTATCTCTAGAAAAATTATCACCGAGAATACCGGATCTGGAGTTTGCGGGAGAGAGAAAATTCAG
>QMZM01000023.1 GCA_003663175.1 Candidatus Altarchaeales archaeon
AACTGCATCGTTCCCAGTCAATGCATCTGCAACAAATATTCTCAGGTGTGGTTTATTGACCCTACATATCTTTTTCATTTCTTCCATTAAATTAAAATTTGTTTGCATTCTTCCAGCGGTATCTGCAAGTACAACATCTATGTGTCTTGCCTTTGCGTGTTCAATTGCATCATATACAACTGCGGCAGCATCGGCACCCCTCTGATGAGCTATCGTCCTAACTCCGAGATTCTTGCCATGCTTCTCTATCTGCTCTATTGCACCCGCCCTGAAGGTATCTGCCGCGGCAAACACAACACTAAGGTTATTATCCATTAAAAATTTAGCGATCTTTGCAACGGTCGTTGTTTTTCCGGAGCCATTCACACCAAAGAATACGATCTTGAATGGCTTTTCAGAATTTTTTATCCTCTCTATAATATCAATTTCCTCATCCGGAGTCAGAACCTCTAATAGAATTTCCCTTAATGAATTCATGACAAATTCATGAATCTTGCCCCTTTCAATTTCCTCATGTAGGAGTTTATTCCTCAGTCTCTCCAATATCCCTTCGGTTGTTTCTACGGCAACATCATTCTGAATCAAATCGAGTTGGAATTTCCAGAGTATTTCTTCAATATCCTTCTCGGATAGTCTTATCTTACTTTTTATAATACTCTTGACCCTGGTCTCGGGAGAGAGGTCGAATTTCTTATCGATTGTATTCTCGGTGCTATGGATAAATTCCTCAATTTTCTGTCTCAGAGAATTGAACATTTTTACCCCATCACTTCTCTTTGTTTGCCAATTCTCTCTCAGTTTGCAATTCTCTCATTATTTCTCTTGATCTGGAATCTAATTCAAGCAATTTTGTGTTTATCTGGGAGGCAATTCTCTGAAATTTCTGAATCGAATGTTCCAATTCCCTGTCTCTTCTCTCAAGAATCTCTATCGTCTCTTCAACACTCTTCTCCAGAGAGATGTTTGCACCAATATCAATTATTACACTCTTTATGTTCCGTAATTCACCAATTATATATGAGCCGGCACCAATGGGAATAAGCACCTCGGTTCCTCTTTTTTTAGCCTTAAGAGACATGAGTGCTTTCTTGGCTGTCCCTATCTCCTCCCTCGAGCTCATTATCATCTGAACCCTCCTCACGACCTCCTCTGCCTGTCTTTTATAGTTCTCCGCATCAACCAAAATTCTCTGCAATTCCTCTTGCTTCTCCCTTATATTTGTTTCCATTTTTCCATTACATATCATCAATTATATATCATCATATATTTTATATTCGCATTATCTTAATACCTTAAATTATAGAGGATTATTTCTATTAAGTACTTCTATTGAGTACCTCCACATTATTTCCGCGACCAACTATAACGATATCTGGTTTTCTCTCCGAGAATATACCATTCTCCACAACACCATCAATATCATTAATCCTATGCTCCAATTCCTTAGGATTTATGTTATTGAATTTTGTGTCAAGTATAAAATTTCCAGAATCTGTTATAAAATTTTTTCTTAATCTTGGAATGCCGTTAATCTTCTTTAACTCCCGAGAGACAAATTTGACCTTCTCTCTATTGACCTCTATCGGAACTATGCAACTATCGAGGCTATCAACCAACTTTGTATAATCTACAATCACGATAAACAAATCAGACATTTTTGCAACGATCTTCTCCATGGTATGGGCACCCCCACCACCCTTAATCAGATTAAATTTTCCATCTACATAATCTGCACCATCTATATCAATATCAATTCTCTTTACGGATTCTATTTTTAGGATTGGAATCTCAAGTTCTCTTGCAAGTTTTTCTGTTCTCCTAGATGTTGGAACTCCAATGATATTCAGAGCATTGTTCCCAATCATCCTTGCGATTTCCCTCACCGCATATTCTGCAGTTGAGCCCGTGCCCAAGCCAACTATCATTCCATTTTTGAGATATTCAACAGCCTTCAATGCTGCAGATTTCTTTGACAACTCTATAAATTTCGTATTCATTTTTTAGTTAATAATTTATCTTATAAATTCCATCTTGTTCCTTATTATATAGCCACATAACTTTAAGTCATTTTTCAAGTTTTTAACCGATTCCATCTTGCTTAGGGTTATTAGAATACTGTTTATCTGACCCTGGACATCTTCCCTGTTTAGACTATCCCACAGAAACAATCTCGCGTCATCAAAGCCTCGAAGCGATAGAATTCTTGCAACCTCATCAAGAAAATGCTGACTGTATCTGACCCCGTTTATCCTATTGTCATTTCTTATCTTTTCAAGAAATTCAAATATATCATCCATTTTATCCAACAAATCTCGGTCTCTTTGAGACAAACCTGGACAGGGGTAATGGTTTGAATGGAAATTCCTTAATTGAATTTTTAATCTCATCCACAAGACAATCTACCGTCATTTCTATATGCTTTCCATCGCTTCTCCTTCTAACCGAAATCTTATTGCTCTTCAGTTCCTTCTCGCCAATGACAACAATATATGGAATCCATTCCCTTTCCGCATCCCTGATCTTTCTACCAATCGATTCGTTTCTGTCATCTATATCAACCCTGATTCTATTAGATTCTATTACCTCCAAAATTTTCTCTGAAAATTTCATAAATTCATCAGAAACTGGTAAAATTCTAACCTGAGTTGGTGATAACCATAATGGCAACATCGGTTTCTTACCTTTCTGCTTATCGAGATATGCCTTCTCAAGCAGCGCATAAACATTCCTGTCAATACTCCCAGAGATGCTTGCATGAAGCATTAATGGGAATTTTTCCCTTCCGTCTTCATCTACATATGTAATCCCAAATCTCTCCGTATTCTCGATATCGATCTGAACAGTTGACAATGCTGAAGCCTTGTCGAGAGAATCGACAAAATTAAATTCGAATTTCATTACGAAATAGAATGGTCTTTCGTCCCATATTTCAATCAGAACCGGCTTTCCAGCGATCTCAACTAATTTTGTTGCAAATTCCTTATTCTCTTCATAGAAATCTCTAACAAATCTTATTCCGATCTCATAATCTAATTCTAAGTCGTTCATCCATTTGATTGCCAATTTATATTGATTTAGAAATTCCTCCTTTGCTTGCTCCATATCCCTCACCAGGGTATGCATATCCGGCATCGTGAATGCCCTTAATCTTCTCAAACCAACGAGTTCACCACTCTGTTCATATCTAAAGGAATAATGCGACAACTCATAGAGCCTTAGAGGCAAATTTCTATACGAAATTACCATATCCCTCTTCATCAAATATTGACCAAAGCATGCGGCAAATCTAAGGAAATACTCCTTGTTGCCAGATTTTAGGATGTATTGTCTTGCTGGAAATCTATCCAAGTACTTAGATAATTGTGGGTGAGAGGTATCATACATAACCGGTGTTTCTACCTGCATTCCACCATAATCAGAAACTATATTAGAGACATGTTCCTCAAGAAGTCTCTTTATCAATGAACCCTTGGGATACCATCTCAAATTCCCCTGGTCTGATCCAGGCTCGTAATCGGCAATTTCATGACTCCTCATCAATGACACATGTGCCGGCTCCTTATCCACGGCTCTAACCTTTGAAATCTCATAATCCGCAAATTTCTTCAAATTTTTGAAATTATTAAATTCAAACTCAGATACTGGGATTAATTCACCATCAGTATTGAGAATATACCACTCTGATTTTAATTTCTTCTCCGCCCTTAAAGCCTTCGACTCTTTTTCCTTCTCAACACCTTCTGGAACTATACTCCTTGATAACTCAGAAAGTGGATGTCCCTTGCATTTTATCTCAAAACTCTTATACCAACCAAATGGCGCCTTTATCGTTTTAAATTTATATTTCAATTTATCATATGTCTCATTTAATATTTCCATCGCAACTCTTGGCGATGCTAAAGAACTTGAGAGGTGCGCATATGGATAAAGTGCTATAGATTCTGCATTAACCCTCTTATAAGTGTCTATGATCTCATCAACCAACTGGTCAACAACCGTGTCCGGATTTTCCTCATCTATCTTCTCTGCCGCAATAAATACGACCAAGACATTCTCTGCATAACCTTCCCTCGCCCTTATCTCTTCGGCGTTCTTTATCGCCTTTTTTCTCGCCTTGAATCTTAGATAATCTGAGTGAATTAATAAGATTCTCATGGTAAAGAAATATGATTCAGATAAGAAAAATTCTCATCGTAGATATTAAATAATTAACCCCGCCCAACATGAACACCCAAATCCAAAATGGGGATGGATGACTGATATTGTGGAGTCCTCGTTTGGGGAGAGTTTATTCTGGTGAATAGGAGGTTTGTCCCAACTCCGATTCAAAGTTGGGTTTTTGGAGAGGTGTTATTAATAATGAAAAATCATTAATTTTCCATTTTGAATTTTTTTGCTTTTTAATCAATGATATTTTATTATTAATTCTAATTCTGAGGTGAAAATGATCGATAGTTTGTTTGAGAGCGAATTGGGGGACAGAAGGATATTCAAGGATATGTCCATATTATCTCCACACTATGTTCCGCCAGAACTTCCACATAGAGATAATGAAATAAGAGATGTGACGAGGATAATCGCCCCCGCACTTCGAGAAGAAAAGCCAAATAATCTCTTCATCTATGGAAAGACGGGAACTGGTAAGACATGTGTTGTTAAATATGTCATAAGAAAGCTTGAAGAATTTGTCAATAATCCCGAGAAAAACATAAAAAATGCGGTAGTTAAGGTTGTATATATGAACTGCAAGATTAGAAACACGAAGTATCAGGTATTGCTGAAGACACTTGAGGACAATGCACTAAATGATCCCTCCCTTTCGAACACACCATTGGCAGATAGACCCGATAAGGGCCTAAAAGGGATGGACCCCGTTGATTTATATGAAAGATTATTTAGGGTTGTTCAGAGTAATGGCATAAATTTAATCATAATTCTAGATGAAATTGATCAGGTGAAGAAGGAATTGAACGATTTATTATATATCTTGCCGAGAATAAATGATGAATTGAGTAGTGGAAGCGTATCGATTATAGGAATCTCGAATGATATGAGGGTCAAGAGAAGATTGGACCCGAGGAGCAGGAGCACACTCTGTGAGGAAGAGATAATATTCAGACCATATAATGCGGTTCAACTCATGACAATTCTGAGACAGAGAATAAAAGATGGATTTCAGCCAAATACTGTTAAAGAGGGCGCAGTTAGAAGGATTGCAGCATTTGCGGCCCAAGATGGTGATGCGAGATATGCCCTAAGACTACTTCAAAAGGCTGGTGAGATTGCAAGGAATGAAGGTAAGGATAAGGTGGATATCGAAGATGTTGGGAAGGCCAAGGACCTCGTTGAGAAGGACATAATGGCCGAAGCAATTAGCACATTGCCCGAACATCAGCAAATCGTTATTTATTCCATAGCATCTCTCGCATCTCGTGGTGGGATGTATAAAAGATTGAGTGGAATTCACGATGGTGATTTATTTACTGGGGAGGTATATGAAGCCTATGAAAGAAATTGTAGACTTTTAAACACAGCCCCAAGGACAATGAGACGATTTTCGGAGTATCTAAATGAACTGGAGATGTTGGGCTTAATAACAATGAGAATGTCTGGAAAGGGTCAAAGAGGAACAACTCGCTTCATAAGACTTGGTTATCCCCCAGAGGAGATCAAGCAAATTGTAAAGGGAAGTCTGGGATTGGAATAATCTGTAGATGGAAATCTGATAAATCTGTAATCTGACCTCGCCACTTGTCCCACTAATGTGCTTACATAATGACCTTGTCAACTTTTCTAACTAATTATCTTTTATCTTTAACCAAATCTTCATATATCTCCAATAATCGCTCAATTGTTCTATCAAGAGAATGTTCCTTCACATACTCTAATGCATTTTTTGAGAATTTCTCTCTGTTCTTGTATGCCATGTCGATCTTCCTTAACAGGTCTTTTGTATCTCCCTGTTGGTATAGATAGCCCGTCCTTCCGTGCTTTATTGTATCCTTTAGTGCGAGGGCATTCGCACCAACAACTGGAACACCACAAGCCATCGCCTCCAAGGCAACCAAGCCTTGAGTCTCTGCAATTGATGGGAATATAAATAAATCGAGAGAGGAATAGAATTGCAATAATTCCCTTCTTGAGAGAAATCCCAGGAATTTGACATTCTTCTTTCCCCTTGCAAGTTTCTTATAGTATTGAGTTGCGGGACCCTTGCCGGCAACTATTATTAATCCATCGAATTCATCGGCAATTCCTATTAAATCCTCTAAATGCTTCTCATAGCCAAATCTACCACAGAATCCAATTATTTTATCGGCCACAATATTATATTTCTTCTTAAATTCTTCTGGATTGGTGTATTTGAAAAAATCCAAGTCAATTCCATTTGAAAGTACAATTATGTCCCTCTCAACACCCTTCTCAATAAGTCTCTTCTTGATTTGTTTTGATGGTGCGGTAACGACATCACATGAATTTAATAATTTCTTTTCCCAAAAATTGTATAATTTCATTAATGTCTTTTTAATTGCAGGATTTCTTGTTATATAGTCAATATAATCATCGGCAGGAGTATGATATGTCAATATTCTTGGAAGTTTGAATATTCCAGATACATAGACCCCAGCCATCGCCATAGTAAACAAGCCATGGATATGCACAATATCCAAATTTCTTGACTTCTGGGTTATGCCCTTTGGAAATGCGATATTATAGCCCTTGTAGAATTTGAATTCTACCGACCTGAATGGAAACTCGTTCTTCTTTGGTTTATAACTGCTTTTCGGATAATATACATAGATGTTATGGTATTTCTCAAGTTTCTTTTTCCATGCAGCTATCGTATATGTAACACCATTCACCTGGGGAAAATATGTGTCCGTAAAGATTCCTATGTTTAATTTTTCCATATTATTAGAATTTATTATTTGGGTAATTAAAATGAAGTTAGAAGTGGAGGTTCTAATAGAGACGGCAGTAAGTAATCGGGTTGTTAGATTGTAGATAAAAATTTCAACCCGCCAATAATTAGACTTGGCAGATATCTTATGCCGAAGAATTTCAATTCTCTAAGGAACAGAGAGGGTCTCAGATAGAATTCGACATATGCTTTTTTCCTGACCCTTTCAAGGTCTAAATTCTTATTTATGATATTTTTAGAATATTCACATTCGTTCCAACTAATTCCCTTGGGATTGATATTTAATTCATCAAATAACTCACTTCCCGGGAATGGTGTAGCAATGTAGAATTCTGCAAAATTTAACGGCAATTTTTTCGAGAATTCTATAGTCTCTTTTATAGTCTCTTGAGTCTCGCCGGGAAGACCAAAGATAAAATGACCTATGGTTGCAATTCCAACCTTATTTGTAATTTCTATTGCCTTTTTAGATTGTTCCACGGTTATTCCCTTGTTTACATTATCGAGGATTCTCTGGTCCGCACTCTCAATTCCGAACGAAATCAACCAACAGCCAGCCCTTTTCATTTGCCTTAACATCTCCACATCAACAGTATCAACCCTACTATTGCAGACCCATTCAATGTTCAAATTCCTCCTTATTATTTCCTCGCATAAATTAATGACAAATCTTCTATCTAGGGTGAATGTCTCAACAAAGAAGAAGAAATTTCTGATCCCAAGAGATTTTACATATTCTATTTCCTCGATAACACTCTCGACACTTCTCTTCCTAAACCTCCTACCATAATATGACTGGGAAACACAGAATTTACATCGATATGGGCATCCCCTTCCAGTGCTTAATAAAACATATTTTTCATTCTTTATTGGCATTCTATAGTTATCTAGATCTACTAAATCCCATGCTGGAAACGGCAACTCATCCGGATTTAGAAATTCCCTGTCTGGATTTTCCCTGATCTTTCCATTATCCTTGTAGATTATTCCACTCACATCCTCCAAATTTTTTTTTGTTAATTCGTATGCGGTTATCTCTGGTTCCTTTTTAATGACAATATCGATCTGTGGCAATTTTATCAATTCTCTCGCGAAGTGGGTTGCATGAACTCCAAAGATTGCAGACTTTGCTTTTGTTATTCCCCTTAGTTTTTCGATAACCATTAAGTCATTTTCTATTGTTGGTGTTGTTGTATTTACAATGATTAAATCTGGATCAAATTTCTCGACATCTCTTTTCAATTTCTCTAAAGAAATTTCATCACCAATTGCATCGATTAATCTAACTTCGTTATCCTGTCTTGTTAGGGAGGCTATATAAGCCAGAGTCAATGGCGGATATACTGATTGAAAAACTGCTGCCCTATGCTGACATCTACTTTCCTTTACATATTTTTCTCTCGCCGGTGGGTTTAACAGGAGGAGTTTCAATTTGGCACCCGATAGACAATTATTTTGTCATCTTCATATCTTTTCGTTAAATTTAAATTCTCTATGAAATTTGTATATCCTTTAAAGATTTTAGGCTTAATATTTGATTTATGTAACACTATATATTTTATGTTATACGATTTAAGAGTGAGCAGACCTTCCTCTATTTCACTTTCACTTATTCCAATATCTTCGCCATTTGCACTTGGTATTTCATAAACCAGTTGTCTTAAAATGGGGGTTTTAGATACAAAATTTTCAATATACAAAGGATGCCTTGAAATAAATCCCATCAAATCTCTTTTGTTTGATACAACTTGCAGATATAGGTAGTCCGCCACATGGTGAGGAAATAGATTTAGATAGGCATAGTCATCATCTTCCTTTCCCATCTCATAAAAAAATTCTGATACCCAGTCATTTCCCTTTATGGGAATCGGCACTACTAAGTTCTCTACCAGTATTAAGATAAATATGAAAATGATGAAGAATCTCTTGAATCTTATATTTATTTTATGCAAAGAATAGCTACCTAATACACTCGCTGAGAGCATTACCAGTACAATGAATCTACTCGGACCTCTGGAAACATCAAAGAATGGAAAAGTATTGAATAGTATTAGATATGGTAGAGGTATTTTAAAATTTAATGATGTAAATTCATCTTTACCAAGAATGTGTAGGAATGGTCCCAAGGATAATATTAAAAATGATATAAACGCAATTTTCCAGAAACCAATTCCCTCTCCTTTAATCTTTATGAATGAAAAAATAACTAACAACATGACGGTATAACCTATGAATACCGAGCCCTCATTCCAGTTACCTGAAAGTAAATTATTTATACCTTGGGGGTCCCACAAATTAGTTACATATTTTCCGAATATGGGATGTATGGTTAAGGGGATAAAAAATGCGATCAAAT
Organism: Candidatus Altarchaeales archaeon; assembly: GCA_003663175.1. Classification (GTDB taxonomy): domain Archaea; phylum Altiarchaeota; class Altiarchaeia; order IMC4; family QMZM01; genus QMZM01. Next base: position 9,279 of record QMZM01000023.1, read on the forward strand.
CTGCGCTATAAAATTCCGATTCATCGATGGAACGATGCAAATCTTTATATGGAACAGTAAAATACTCCTTAGCTAAAATGAAGAAATAGGGCGAGGTTATTATAAAAAATAAGATAAAAGTGATTGATAAATTTTTGGTTACTTTCCTAAATATATCTTTTCTATTATTGAAGAGATACCATATATAATAAATTCCGGTGAAGAGTATTAGAAATGTAAAATAGGTCAATGAAGAAAACAAAACCAATACGAGAAATAAAATGGTGAGAAATCTATTTTTCAAGTTAGGATTTTGAACACTTTTTATGAGATACATAATGTAGAACGGTATAAAACTCGTATCTAATAAATACAAATGTCCCGCAAAGAGACGCACGAATCGAAAGGGTGAGAATCCAAATATAAAACCCCCCACAAGCGATACCACATAATCTCTTGTTAAATATCTTATGAGAAGATATGCCCCATAGGATGATAAAATGAATGATAAAATTACGAAAAAATTATACACAAAAAATAAATTAAAAAGATATTGGAGTGGAATTGAAAGCAGGCTGTGGAGGGGCATATTAAGATTGAATAGCAAACTTGTACCATTTGGATAGTAAAGGTAGTCGGTATAGAATGGATTTGCCCTCAAATCTATTAATGCCTTCTTAAACCACCAGAAATCCCAGATAAATTGCCAAACATCGCCAGAACTGGCAGGTACTCCATCATTTAGACTAAATACCAATGGATAAGTCATAATTATCGTAAGCATTGAATAGCAGATAATTGCAACAATATCTTCCTTCACTCTGTTATAGTTAATCATTCTTTTATGGAACATAATAAATTTTGGGATTTATAATTTTACCATCTATTACAGCTAATAATTCCCATTCCTTTGGCGGATTTATTGCAAAATCTGGTAAACTATTGCGCATTTCTTTACATTCTACAACACCTCTTGAACCATTTACTATAACATAAGAATCTTTAATTTCTTCTAATTTGCTATATTCCAAATTTCTTATATCCCATTCATATCCAGAATAGAATTCTAAGAAGCCTTTGCTTCCCTGATCTGTGTAGATTGTCTTCCTTGGGAGATTTTTTAGATAGTTATACTCCTGCCAAAATTCATGTGTCCAAGAACGATAAGTCTCGGTCGAACCTATGATGTATGGAATATTCACAATCAAAAAAATAGAAATGAGAACTATCTTTAGATTATTATTAGAAATTTTTTCAAACATATACCCAATTAATATGGAGAAAGTTGGACCAAAAACAAGAAGATACCGAACCCATTTTGCAATTGGTTTAAGATTTGAAGTCATCACACCAAATTCAAAATAGAGCATTATCAATACAAAAGATAATACCAAAAACCACAATCCCCTCTCAGTCCTTATAAATGAAAAAACGCAAGCAATTATAAATACATAGAAATAAACCCCAAGATTTCCTTCATGGGCATTAAAATCAACATTTATAAGCTTTAACATGACTCTCGGATAGTAACCCATATCAGTATTCGTACCTATCATCTTTTCTGTCTCATGAATTACATTCAGCCTATGAAATGCATTTCCAGTATTTATGAGCATTAGTAAACTCTCCAATGAGAAAACCAGAAGAAACCCCAATAGAACTAGAAAATATTTCTTCTTGAATCTTCTCTCAATTATTATGTATGAGATTGAGATAGATAATGCTAAAATTCCCGTCATTATATTTGCTAAGTAACTAAATCCCATCATTATGCCAGATAGAAAAAATAATGTCGTTCTGTTGTATTTTTCAGCATATAAAAATAGAAGCAAAGCCAGAGTCATAAACATTGTAACTGGCACAGTAGGAACTAATTGCGTTGAAAATGCAATGTCTAGAGGAAAAAATGAAAGAATTAATGCTGAAATTAAACCAACCCTATAATTTACTAAAATTTTTCCTATATAAAATGTTGCAATTATTGTGCCAAGAGAACATGAGATTGGATAGAGAGATGATGAAAAGATATTGACACCAAACAGTCTAAAGGATACAGCGATAGGTAGGGTCATCATCCATCTTATTGCATTTATGCTGCTACCATATAACGGATAAAATCTGCCTTCAGATACTTCATGAGCGCTAAAGATGTAGTCAATATCATCATTCAAATTTGGACCAACAAAGAAATAAAGCCTTAGTGCTAGGGCAAATATAAGAATCAATATAAGCAAGAATAATGACCCATCTCTTGTAATTCTAATTCTGGTATAAATTTTTTCTCTCATTTTAGTCTCTGAATAATTCCCTTATAATTCTTTTCAGAATAACAAAACCATCACGAAATGTCCTAAGTTTTCCCTCTCCGGAATGTCTTTTCTTCTCGAAACTCGGGACTTCCAAAACTCTCAATCCCTTTTTTGCAGCCCTTATCGATATTTCAGTTTCGATTCCAAATCCATCGGACTCCAAGTCGAGCTTCTCAACACAATCTTTTCTTAGAGAGCGATAACCATAGCAAAGATCAGAATAATTCATTTTCCAGATTAAATTCACCAAAAATATAAAGAATTTATTTCCCAATTTTCTCAATAATGTGATATCTTCACTTCCACCACCCTGAATAAATCTTGAACCCATGCATATGTCATAACCACTTTCTATCCCGGCAATCAATAATGGCATTTCCTCCGGGATATGTGAGCAGTCCGCATCCATCATTATAATTATATCTCCGGTAGCATTCTTCATTCCCTTTCTCAGCGCAGAGCCCTTGCCAACATCATCAAATATTACCTTTACTCCATATCTCCTTGCGATCTCAACGGTTTTGTCCTTGGAATGACCATCAACAACAATGACCTCATCAATATACTTGGGGATTTCTCTCAAAACCCTTGCAATATTTTCTTCCTCATTAAGGGTTGGAATAACGACAGATATTCTATTTCCTTCTTTCATTTCCTCTAAATCTTAATAAAATAAACATAATTAGGAGCAATACGAATATTATAATGAGGGATAAAAAAATGAGGTCGATTCCTTCTCCATCCTCCTCCTCAACAACCTTAAGAATTGCCGCGGAGGAATATGAATGGTGCATATTATTATACTCGTATTCCAGGGTTGCAAAAATAAAATAACTGCTCCCCACGAGAGCATTTAGATTTTCAATTTTGGCTTCGATATATTTTTCTTCCCTTGGATCAATTCTGATATCCCTTGAAATTAGATTAGAAGAGAATTCCCTAGGGAGAAATAATCTCACTCTAACTTGATGTTCCGTTGTATCAAGATTTCTCAGTCTTATGATCAATTTCTCATCCCTTGAAATTTCTACATTCGAAACACTTAGAAGCACCTTAGAGATCGTATCTCTTCCAAGAACTATTGATTTTTTTGATATTGCTGAGAATGGGTAATCATTCAAATCCTTATAATCCGTTATAACTCCGATCTCGTATCTCCCCGGCAGGAGATTATCGTCTATTCTCACAAAAAATCTTCCAGTAAAATTTTCATTTGGATTTAATCTTCCAACATAGATCTCATCGGATGAGAATCCCTCCGGGAGAATTAATGAAATAATTATTCCATATGCGGGTTCATCACCAAGATTCGATACCGTAACATTGATTACGGTTTCATTCCCATAGATAATTTCCTCCGCTGATATGATCGTATTTATTGTTATATAGCTCCCATTAACAGTTCCTACAAGCATTATTAGGATTAAGAATAGATACCCTTTCATATTAAGATTTTTTGGTATCCATAGTATTTATTTACCAAATTAGTAATTACTAAATTGAAAATGGTAAAAGAGAAATTAAAACTGAGTGAGAAGGATTCGAATCCAGATGACAACACAGAGGCATGTGAATCCGTAGAGGAGAAGGAGAATGAATTAGATTCATATACTGTTAGAATTGATGAAACGGAGTTGAATGTTAGAATTGTTGATGTTGGAGATTATGTTGCACATTATCTCTTATCACTACCAGAGATAGACTTCGTCACGAGGGCATTACTGGATGAGACAAAGAGGAGTCTCGTGTCGGAGATTCAGTTAGAGACGCAAATCATGTTAACTCCAGACAAATTTATGGAGATAAGAGAGAATTTCTTCATAAAGGCAAAGGAGAAATTAAAGAAGGTCTTGAGCAGGGAGTCTGAGGAGAATATCACGGCCCTGAGTAGGGTCCTCGTCAATGAGATGATCGGTCTTGGTGATATAGAGTATCTCCTCGCGGATTCAATGCTTGAGGAAATAGTAGTTAATAGCAGTAAGGATGTCGTTTGGGCATATCACAAGAGATATGGCTGGTTAAAGACAAACATTCAGATTCCAACAGAGGATATGATAAGGAACTATTCGGCAAGAATTGCAAGAGAGGTTGGAAGGGAGATTACACACTCGGTTCCATTGTTGGATGCTCACTTGCCAACTGGTGATAGAATAAATGCAACTCTATTTCCAATATCAACATGCGGCAACACCATAACAATAAGAAGATTCTCAAGAACCCCGTGGACAATGATTCATCTAATTGATCCGGAATTCAACACGATATCAATAGAGGCGGCGGCATTTCTATGGCAGGCAATTGAATACGAGTTAAGTATGCTCGTCTCTGGAGGAACCGCATCTGGGAAGACATCCATGCTAAATGCCTTAATGCCATTCATGCCAGCAAATCAGAGGATAATCTCGATAGAAGACACGCGTGAGTTAAATCTGCCCGATTTTCTTCATTGGGTTCCACTGACTACAAGACCCCCCAATCCAAGAGGTGAAGGCGAGGTGTCGATGCTTGATTTGGTTGAAAATTCATTAAGGATGAGACCCGATAGGATCGTTGTTGGTGAAGTGAGGAGAAAGAGGGAGACGGAGGTCTTATTTGAGGCAATGCATACTGGTCATTCTGTTTATGGAACATTCCACGCAAACAGGGCAGATGAGGTTGTTGAGAGAATAACAAGTCCTCCGATGAATATCCCTGGGATCGTTATGGGTTCATTGCCATTGATAGTTGTTCAG
>QMZM01000024.1 GCA_003663175.1 Candidatus Altarchaeales archaeon
AAACTTCCAACGCCACCCAAGCCAAATAATGCCGTAACCGCTAATGTCACGAGATTTATGGGAATGTCTATCATAAACACATATTTTAGAATAAAAAGCAAAACGAGTCCAGTTATTGAATTTACAATCAATCTATTTATCATCTTATAGAATATATAGAAAAATACAACCACCGCTATGCCGATAAAGAGGTAGATTAAAATTTTTTCCATACCATAAATACTTTATACATAAAATTTAAAAACTCGACCCGCATTGGGCAGTCTGGCAACTGCCACAGCCAGTTCCGTAAAACTGCAAAGCAGTTTTGGGACATCAAATCACAAAGATGATTTGCCCGTCTTCGATGACACATAAATTAAAGCGTCGGTGACACTAACAAAAAGAACATCCCAATGCCATTAGTCCTCCTAAGGGACGCCAACAAGAACTAATAAAGATAAGTTTCCAACGCCATTGCCTTAGGCCCGCATGGGGTAGTCTGGATATCCTCGGGGCCTGCGGAGCCCTTGACCCGGGTTCGAATCCCGGTGCGGGCATATTATGCATTTCCTCTCGATTCGCCAAGTTTTATTCCAGATGCAATTAAATGCGCGACTCTTATCGGCTCGGGAATCAGACTTCTGGTTGATGATAACTTCACAATTTTTGACGCATCGGAAAATTTAATCCCCCTGTATTGGATATAGATGTATTTCCCAGGTTTTGTTTCAACCCCTCTTGGAATCCCGGCGTCCTCGATACATCTCTGATAAAAATTCCTATTTGGCAAATTTTTTATCGCCCTCTTTATCGAATCAAAATCTGGCATTTGTCTAACAACCACAATTACTGGAAGTCTTGTTTTCTCGAACAATTCCCTTATATTAACCAAATTAAAGCCACCAAATCCCAGACCATCGAGCATTATTACCCTTAAATCCCTATGCCTCGTTTTTCTGACCATCTCGGAGATTTTTTCAGTCGAATCTATTCCATCGATCTCTATCTCCGTTTTGAGAACACCATCTAACCAACTACCTCCCCTAAACACGGTTCCAACTAAAAATGTGGTTTTATCCCTATGAAAATCAAAGGGGGCATCATCTATGCCAAGAATCCTGATCTCATTTTTTATCGAATAAAATTTTACATTCCCAACATTCCCCATTGTTTATATCGATAGAATTGTAAATTTTTATATGGATTCAAATCCGGTTGGGATGGTGGTATCCTCGGAGGGAAGAGATGTTGATTTCTTGGTAAATAGTGAGGATGTCGAGATGGGAACCATAGTTAAGATAGAAAATTTCTACGGAATAGTTGCATATATGCACTACAAAGAAGATGAAAAGATAGGTTCAAAACAGAAGTTAATTGCAAGGGTGCAGATATTTGGGAAATTAGAAAATAATAAATTAAGAAGGATAAAGAGACCAATAGAGCCATATAGCAATGTCTTTATAGCAAATGAAGATGAATTATATGGGATGTTATCTGGAGAGGAAAATATAAGCATAGGCAAGGTTTATGGAACTGAGGCAAGGGCATTTTTAAATCCGAGAGAATATGATAGGCATATTGCAATTCTCGCAAGCACCGGGGCGGGAAAATCATATACTGCAGCAAATTTAATAAAGGAATTCTCATCTCTGAGCCTGCCGGTTGTTGTTATTGATACACACGGTGAATATCATAAACTTCTATCGAGACTCGTTGACAAAGATATTAACATTGAAGTTTACACGGTAAAGCATCCAAAAAAGGGCTTCAACGAGCTTAAGATTCCGGTCTCTGCCCTAAGTTCAGAGGATTTCTATCATTTTAAGCAATTTACAGAACCGCAAAAATCTGCATTAGATTCAATTCTCGATAAATTACCAGATGAGGGTTATTCATTGAGGGATATTATTGATGGATGTGATAGATTAGATAGAGAAGAATTTCATGAGGGAACGATAAGGGCATTAAAGAGAAAATTAAGGGACTTGGAGAAGACATTTCAGAATGTCTTCGATGTTTATGGCACAGACATAACAAGAATAATAAAGCCGTATCAGATTACAATAATCGATACCTCCTATGCTCCTCAGTCGGTTCGTCAGTCAGTTGTTTCGTATGTCGCAAATGAAATTCTGCAGGGCAGAATAAGGCATAAGAATGATATGCCAAATCCAATTAAATACGAATTGCTATTTGTTGTTGAAGAGGCACACAACTATGGAAGTCCGAGACTTTCTCATTCTTGCAGGTATCAATTGCAGAGAATTGCATCCGAGGGAAGGAAGTTTGGGATAGGTCTCTGTGTCATCTCCCAGAAACCAAGTAAGATCGATGAGGAAATTCTATCTCAATGTAATACTGGAATTTATATGCACATGACAAATCCAAACGATAAAGATCACATAAGGAAATCATTCGAGAGCATAAATGACGAGATCATAAGGGATCTAGACAGTTTAGATGTTGGAGAATGCATAATTGCTGGAGCAATGAATAGAATTCCATTTTTAATATGTAAGGTTGATAGGATAGAGATCGAAAGAGAAGAAAAGAGAATGCCAAGATACGAGAAGGAGAGCAGGACAGAGATTTCCGGATTTGAATATGTTTGATTAAATCAATGAATCAATGGAGCAACATACTCCAGGATAAGTCCTTCCAGATCTTCATTTCCCATGTTTAGGAAATTTCTATGAATCCTAATCGTTTTATCTACATATCTTATGACTTCCCTCATCAAGTTTCTGTATACATCAATGGCGTTCTTCCCTAAATTGATTGCATTATAAATTGCCTTGCCAGCAAGATAACCACTCTTTATTGCAAGTCTTATTCCCTCCCCAGAGAATGCATTACATAAACCAGCGGCATCACCAACGAGCAATACATCACCTTTGCCTAAAAATTTGGATCTCGGAATGAACCACTGTTCCATCCCAATGACCTCGAATTCAAGACATAGGTATTTCTCAACATACAGCCTTGATTTTTGCATAAGGTCCATGTCTCTATTTAAAATTCCATTTCCAAATAGAAGGTAGTCCCTCTTTGGTACGAGGTAGATGTATGTGGGTGAGAAATCCTTGTTAAAGAACATGTAGAATCTATTTTTTATGTTTTCCCTTTTCAGAAATTCCTGTGCTATTGCTATGGTTTTGAATTTTATTTCTGGCGCAATATTTCTTCTCACAAGTGAGAACACACCATCCGCACCAATAATGTATCTCGCCTTTATTATCTTCTCTTTACCATTCCTTCTTACTGTTATCTTATTTTCATCAATTTTTGTGAGTGTCGTTCTATCTTGTATGTGAACACCCTCCTTCTCGATAAGTTCTAAAAGCCATCTATCAAAATTATCTCTCTCAACATTGATCAATTTCTCCCCTTTAATTTTTCCAGATTTTCCAGATGGCGAGACCATGAAGATCGAGACCTTTTTTGGACTTGACATCACCCTGGATGGAATTTCTCTCTCAAAGATCTCGGAGATGTATTTCTCCGCCATTGGACTTATCATGCCCCCACAGATTTTGTGTTTTTTCTCTATTGGAAATTTCTCAATTACCAGAACATCTAAGTTTAGATTTGCGCATGTAAATGCTGCACTTAAGCCAGATGGTCCAGAACCAACAACCACGACATCATAATTTTGCATTTTATATCTTTAATTATTAATAATTATAAATTGCCGAATGATAAGATGGCAGGATGGCGATTTATAGATCTTGGCAGGGTGAACATGTTCCATCTATTTGGAATTGAGGATGCGATAGTAAATTCTGACCAACCAAGCACCGTTTTGTTTTGGATTGTTGATAAACCAACCGCTTCAATTGGTTATTTTCAGAGTGTGGAGCAGGAATTAAATGTTGAGAGATGTAAGAAAAATAACATAATCATCTCGAGGAGACCATGTGGTGGTGGAGCGGTCTACTTTGATGATAGGGAACTCTATTATTCTGTTATCGAGAAGGGCCCCGAGCACATACTGCCGGATACAATTGATGGTTCATTCAAAAGGGTATGCAAAGGTTTAATATATGCGTTGGAAAATTTGGGAATTAAGGCAGAATTTTCTGGAAAAAATGACATCTTAGTGAATGGAAAAAAGATATCTGGAAATGCCCAGGCAAGGAAAAACGACTCTTATATAATACATGGAACATTCCTCTATGATTTTGACTTTGAAACTGCAACGAGGATCCTGAATATTCCAATTGAAAAATTTGCAGATAAGGGAATTTCATTGCTTAGAGAGAGGATTATAACGATAAGAGAATTGAAACCAGATGTAACAATAAACCAGGTGAAGGAGGAGATGAGAAGGGGTTTTGAGAGGGCTCTTGGTGTTGAGTTAATTGATTCTGAACTGAGTGATGAGGAGTTGGAGATGTCAAGGGAATTCATGAAAAAATATTCCTCTGATGAATGGAATTTTAGGAGGTAAAATGTTGAGGTCAGATTATAAGGCTAAGGGCGGATTGATAAGGATAAGAGCGGAGATTAGTGAGAATAGAATTGATGACATAATGATAACTGGCGACTTCTTCATCTTTCCAGAGGACAGTATTGAGAAAATTGAAAACGAATTAAGGGGAAGAGAATTTAATCTGAATGAAATCAATGATATTGTGCAAAATATTCTCAAAGATTCCGAATCGAGCATAACGGCAGGAGACATCATTAATGCAATTAGGAATCTAAGGGAATAATGGAAATGAAACGGGAAAATATCTATATTCCAAATCTCGCAGAGATTAAGGGAATAAGAAGGGAAACTCCAGATGTGAAGACATTCCAGATTTCATTTGTAGATAAGAGATTGAGGAATAATTTTCACCATATCCCTGGGCAATTTTTAGAGATTTCTTTATTTGGTTTTGGAGAAATTCCAATATCGATCTCTTCATCTCCATCGAGAAGAGAGTTGGAGGTAAGTGTGAAAAATGTTGGTTATGTAACCTCTGTCCTCCATGAAGCAGAGGTTGGTGATATTATAGGCATTCGAGGCCCTTATGGAAATGGGTTCCCCGTGGATGAATTGAGGGGGAGAGACATATTATTTATAGGTGGCGGTATAGGTCTTGCTCCATTAAGATCATTGATAAATTTTATCTTTGATAATAGGGGGGATTTTGGCAAAGTTTATCTGCTCTATGGTGCGAGAACTCCAGAGGATATTGTATTCAAGGATGACATAGAGGTTTGGAAAGGGGAGAATAACTCTGAGATTCATTTAACGGTGGATCATGCTGATGAGGAATGGAAGGGAAATGTTGGTGTTGTTCCAACGCTGTTGGAAAAGATAAGTCCCAAAATAAAAAACACTATTGCGATAATATGCGGACCTCCAATAATGATTAAATTTACTGTAAAGGCATTATTAGAGAGAAAATTTGGTGATGAGCAGATAATATTTACATTAGAAAGGATGATGAAATGCGGAGTTGGGAAGTGTGGACATTGCAATATTGGTGAGAAATATGTCTGTATAGATGGTCCAGTATTTAGATACTCTGAGCTAAGAGGTAATCCCGATCTGGGGTTTTAATATCCAATTTTAATATCCAAAATTCATTACAAAACAAAATGCATGAGTCTTCATCTATACTATCCCTATTAGTGGGCGGAATCCTCTTATTTTTAGGAATCTCGGCAGTATTACCAGACATAATTTCAGCCTTCCTAATATTTGCGGGAGGATTTCTCTTTCTTTCAAAGGGAAGCGACCTATTTGTTGAATCGATTGCAAGAATTGCAAAGACCTTTGGTATTTCAGAATTTATAATAGGATTGACCGTAATTGCCATCGGGACATCTCTACCAGAGTTACTCACTGGAATTACATCGTCACTAACTGGAAACCCCGAACTCGTGCTTGGAACTGCGGTTGGGAGCAATATTACAAATATATCCCTAATAATCGGGTTAACATCTACAGTATCATTAATATTGATTAATAGGGAGATATTCTACAGAGATTGCTACATCCTACTTGGAATTTCCTTTCTGTTTTATTTCTTTGCATACGATTCTGTGATAACGAATATTGATGGTCTAATTCTAATAGGACTATTTTTATTCTATATAGCATTTCTTTTCAGGTTTAAACCATCAATTTCCTTCCTCTATAATTTTCAGGAATACCTCGACTTTGTTTATGGATTTGACACGCTCGTTGATTTCTCAACCTACAAGAGGATCCTACTGAGGGGATTAGATTTCAAGACGCATCAAAGATTGATAAGGGCGGGACTTAGCTTGGGATGGAAACTCGGCACCATCCCAATATCTCTGGCAGTAAAGGGTCTTGATGGGCATACATATGTGAGTCTAATAGATTCGTATAAAGAGAGATTAAGAAAGAATCTCGTCAGAGATTTTATGATCTTTATCATTGGCGCAGTTGCAATATATATCGGAGCAAAGTATTTTGTTAAGGGAGCAGTCTATATTGCGGACATATTGAATGTTGGTCAAAGCATTATCGGACTTACAATCGTTAGCCTTGGGACATCCCTACCAGAGTTGGCAGTTTCAATAAAATCCGCAAGAAGGGGTCTCAGCAATATGGTTCTTGGTAATGTCATGGGTAGCAATATAGCAAACATAACCCTTGTTATTGGAGCATCTGCATTAATATTACCTATAAACATACCAGATTTTTCTATCTCGTATGTAATTCCATTCATGATTCTAATGACATTCCTTCTCATCCTCTTTATAAGGAGTGGTTGGCATATAAGGAGATTAGAAGGAATTATCTTTCTAATCCTCTATCTCGTATTTCTTGCATGTATGGCTGGGATTGTTGTCTAAATCAGAATCCAAACTCCTCCCGAATCTGGCAGAATTTACATATCTCTCCGGAGGAAGGTTCATTGCATTTCTCACATCTTCTAATTTCCTTAGAATTTATTCCACTTCGCAGAATTTGAATTAATTGATCTGTTGACCTCAAAATCTGAAATTTACTACCTGGATGATTTTCCTCAATTTTATTTATAATCTCTCTGATCGTCTGTCTAAATGCATCCTTAGAGTATGGACATCTCTCTCCCAAAAATTTCAGACCCCGAATTTCAGCATATCTCTCCACTTCATTTTCTGGACACTCCCTCAGTGGCTTTATCCTCGGGATAAATTTCTTATCTCTCAAGATACCAACAACTGGTCCCATCCTTGCTATCCTGTTTAGTTCGCCCCTTATAAAATTCATCAAACTCGCCTGAATTTCATCATCTAAGTTATGACCTGTAGCAATCTTCGTAACTCCAAGAATCCTTGCCTTATCATTCAACAATCTTCTTCTGAGGACTCCGCAATATGTGCATGGTGGTGCGGGATTAGGAATAGACTTAGACATTTTAACAATTTCATCCAGGGTGATTCCGAATTCCTCTTTAAATGAATATTCATGAATCTCAACGCCAAGTTCATTACAGATATTTCTCGCTGCCTCGAGACATTTTTTCCAATATTCATTATTCCCTTGCTCGATCGTTATGGCAATTACCTCGGATTTTATTCTATCACTCAATTTCTTTAGTATGTAGAGTGTTGTTGCAGAGTCCTTGCCCCCAGATAATGCAACCGCAGTCTTGTCGTTCCTCTTTAATAATCCATTAATTCTTATGGTTCTTCTGACCCTCTTCTCAAATAACCTCGTGAAGCATCTCTCACAAAGAAATTTTCCCTCATATCTCAATTCAATTACTGCGTCCCTTCCACACCTTGAGCATCTTCTATTTAAATTCTCCATTATTTTTCCCATTTTTATATTTATTTTTATATTAATTCAAATGATGGATAAACCAATCCTTGAGAAGAGATTTAATGATAAGATTGATGTTGAGAGGAGAGTAAGGGAGGGCTCGATACTTACGAGACTGTTTATTGAGGTTCAGGGCAATAATAAGGAAATTGCAGAAAAGGTGCTCGAGAACACCATATTTCATATGCTTGCAAATGAGGACGATGTCGATTTGATATATGCAAAATTCTATGATATAAGAAAGGACAAATCTCAGATGTTCTTTTCTGGTGTCGTTGAGGTAAAACTACTAACCAGAGATTTTAGAACATTAGTCAATATTGTGATGAGATATGGTCCATCCGCAATAGAATTAATTGAGCCGTATGAAATTAGAATGTCGATGGATGAAATGCAATCGCTGCTTGCAGATGTTTCCGAGATTGTTCAGGCTTATTCGTCAAAGCTCTTGGCGCTTCTTAAGGATGAAGAAAGGATGACGGTCTATCAGAGGATAATAAACCCCAACAGATAAGATGAAATCTATCATCTCCGGAATATTAATAGTAGTGCTGATGTGTCAATTGGCATCTGGGGCATATGTGAATATATTTGAGATCAATTATGGCATAAGTAAAATCAATGTTATAGAGATAAACATACAAGAGAATGGCTTTTCTCAAATTAATATAGAGTTTACACCAAACAATACAGAATTTTCATTTATAATTCCCGAGGGCTCTGAAGATATGAGTCTAAATTATGACACTGGAAATAAGATCGTTCCAAAACAAAGAATATTAAACAATAGAAAGGAGATATCCGCCAATATTCCCGCGGACAGATTGAATTCAAATTTTATTTTTTCGTATTTCACGCCAGCAATCACGAGCAAGAATGCGAGCACCTGGGCGGTCTCTTTTACTACATCTTCGACGCCAAGACATACAATTGTGAAGATCAATTTTCCTCAATATTCAACCATCGTTTCGTGGGATAGGACGGCCTTATTTACAAAGATAGACAATTCCCTTTGGGTGTATCCTCAGAATACCTCATTTTTATTTGAGTGCACCTATGAAACGATGCAACATTTAACCCAAGATAATAACAATAACATTTATTTATATTCATTGATTGGATTTTCGTTATTAATTTTAGTTCTATTATTGGTACTTTACATATTTGTATCCCGAAAGTGGAAAGAGAAATCCGGAGAGACTTCCAAAACCGAAGAAGATGGAGAAGAGGACAAAGAGAAGAAGACCAGAATAAAATCGTCGATACTCAATGTCTTGGATGAGAATGAGAGAAGGATTGTCGAGATTCTTGAAAAATTTGATGAGGAAGTAACTCAGGCATATATCTATAAGACAACGGGTATACCAAAGGCAACATTATCGGATATAATGAGAAGATTGGAGAATAGAAACATAATAAAGAGAAGACGGGATGGAAGAACAAATTGGGTAAGTCTTGAGGACTGGGTATTTTCAAAATAAAGGAATTTCGAACATTTAAATTCAAAATAAAGGAATTTCGAACATTTAAATTCAAAATAAAGGAACTTGCTTAGAAAAGCTTTGGTTCGTTCGGCAGTTAATATATATATACAAATCATCTATAATAGAAACATAGATGGATGAGGGCATCCAATACAAAAATAAAAAGGAGGTGAAAAATGAAAAGTATGGATGTTAAGCGTGTTGGAACCGTTGCAGTTGGAGCCATGATGTTGGGAGCAGCCATCGCCGGACCAGTAACTGCTACCATGGATACAACTGGACTTGACAAGGGTTTTTTCTATGACGACAACTTCAACCCAATAGTGCAGATAGTTGTTGGAGAGAAGGGAATGGCGACCGATGCAGTTGCTGCCGGTAATATTGCAGCAGCAATCGGTAACCTAGCTTATATGACACAGACAAAGACAATTACGCCAGAATACACACCAGAGGGACAAGTAGTTATATCAACATCAGCGATCAGTGCAACTGGTGACTATATACAGGATGAGGACCCAGCACTAAATAAGAGTTTCTATAAGAGTAGTGAGGGTCTTTACTTTGATGGAAAGAAGACATACGAGAGGGGTGACTTCACACAGTATGCATTGGCATGCGATCAGCAGCAGAGGAGTGAGGCGGCACTTCTATTGGAGGGAACATACAACAATGTACACTGTCTCTTCTGTCTAACATTGTGTATAAGACAATTGAAGAATCCAGCGCACGAGATGAAGGAGAAGATTACCATTGATTCAAGTAAGATCAGATACTATGAAGAGGGATTGGGAGATGACGACACCGAAGCCTTGAAGATGGCTATAGAAAAGGGAGCAATAACCTACACGGTGGAGACAGACTATATACCAATGGAGGACTTTGAGGTGCCTGGAAAGCAAGACGAGTATGTTGACTTTGAATACAGAGGACAGATAATCTTTATGGGTAATGAATACTATGTAAAGGATATCGACGGAGACAAGATCTACTTGGCTCCCGGAAAAATCCTGGATGATATCACTTCGGAGGGTTATACTGCGGAGTATAATGGCTACAAGTTCAAGATAGACCACCTCATTTACTCTGGCGAATATGAGGTTGCAGGTATATTGTTAGATGTGCAGAAGCCAGACGGAACGATAGTGCAGACACAGATATCAAAGATGGCGAACGGTAAAGTTGATGATTTAGAGATGGCTGGTGTTTATGCCGAGGCTGCCGGAGCGGTAGAAACGGCATCGATCATCGTCTATGACCTCTCCCAGCAAGTAGTCCTCGAGGATGGCGCCGATTTGGAGCTCGGTGGAGTGGAATACGATGGATGGAGAGTGAATTTCTTGGATTATGTGG
This sequence comes from Candidatus Altarchaeales archaeon, assembly GCA_003663175.1. GTDB lineage: Archaea > Altiarchaeota > Altiarchaeia > IMC4 > QMZM01 > QMZM01. The sequence continues at coordinate 10,594 of QMZM01000024.1, forward strand.
GTAATTGTTCATCCTTTGACGATTGTGATATATCAGAGTACGAGGATTATAACTTTGATGTTCTACAGAAGATTGAAGTGACCTTAGACAAGGAGATCGATGATGTTGATGCATTAGAACCAGATGAAGCACTGAACTTCCCAAGTAACTTTATGTTGATGTTTAAAGGCTACTTGACGAGTAGATACAGGGAAAGTCCATGTTCCGGCGATGATGCTGGAATAGTTATCTCCAGGGGAGACGAGCCATATCAGATGCTGATAAGCTTCACGGCAGACGACAAGAATAGATACGAAGATGTAAGAATGGATGAGGGTCCATTCACCGAAGGAGATGTGTTTATCTTGGATGGTACGGTTCAGTCATATGACAAGTACGAATTCAAGGACAAGGATGATGATACAGATGATTATGTCGTAGTTACGATAGACCCATTGATAAGCGGGAATAGAAGGAAGTTAACACTTACGAGGTACTGTGATCCAGATGATGAGGGTACTGAACAGACATGTAATGTTTCACGTATTGGTAAGTCACCAACCTGTAACTGTACGGGTCAGCCGGATCTAACACTGAGGACAATTGCACTTATAGATGCCATGGACGATGATGACGCGACCGATATGAATAATGATGACGAGATAACGATTGACCCAAGGGATGTGTTCTGGGGTTATGATGACAAGGGTACAACTAGTACCAGTGATGATTTAGTGGTGTTTTGGGATTATTCCACCAAGACCATAACATATGCTACAAGTGGAACAGATACCTATGTGATGGTTGAGCCAAGTATGGTATCCCCAGATGAACTTCATAGAATAACGGCGTTTGATGTAGATACGCACTCTTTGTCAATTTGGGTGGAGAGAGAAAAGGGATTCTATGGAACAGGTAATACAACAATCAAGGATGGAGAAGGCGTAAATGCAACAGCGGACGCTTATAATGAAACTGCCGACCTGAATAATGACAAGAACAGTGATGACCTGTTGGTGCATGTGGATAATGGAAGGGGAGAGAAGATCGTAATAGATATGACAGATAGGTCATATAATGGAAATTCGGCACCGTACACATATAAGAACTCGCTCGGATTGTACAGCGATTGGAATAGCAGTAACGGAAGCATTAACAAAAAGAATAATATAATAACCCTCGATGAAGACATCGATACGCTATTGATAACACCACTCGGCGGTGATGAATTCAGAATTGATTGGGGAATAGACTACAGGCTCGACCAAGTGGACTTGTGTCATCCACAGGACTATGTATACTCGACATACTTCATTGGAACATCTGAGGAAGAGTCTGTGATTGAGAGTGCAATAACGAAGGATGATGTAGGGAAATCGGTAACAGCGGGATGCTGTACATTTACTGTTTCGGCATTCAATGTTACAGTTCCAGAAACAACTACAGAATACACAGAAACAACAGTGAATAAGATTGTTGGACATTTGGTCGTTCCAGAGGTTGGAGCAGATACGACAAAGAATCTGATAATCGTTGGTGGACCGGCAGTCAACGGAATGTGTACGGTAACCAAGGAGGAGATAGAAGCACAGCCAGACAAGTTTATCGTGAAGAGAGACGGAAACCTGTTAATAGTTGCCGGCTACGAAGCAGAGGATACATTGGCTGCAGGTGATGCACTGATCGACTGGCTATACCAGAACATCCACTAATTTTTTCTTTTTTTATTTTTATTTATTTTCTGAGAAAATTATTTTTATGTTCTACCTGATTGGTATCGGTTTGGATGAGAAGGATTTGAGTTTAAGGGCATTGAAAATTCTAATGAATGTAGATACAATCTATGCTGAATTCTATACGAGTCCGTTCTCTGGTAAGATCGAAAATATTGAGAGATTATTGAAGAGGGAGGTCATTCTTCTTAATAGGGAAGATATTGAAGAGAATTTTGAGAATATATTGATAAATTCTGATAAAAAAGATGTTGCATTGCTCGTTCCCGGGGATCCAATGGTTGCGACCACCCACTCTTCATTGGTCATGGAGGCGAGGAAACTCGGAATTAGGACGAGGATAATTCATTCCTCATCAATATATTCTGCAATCGCGGAGACCGGATTGCAGGTGTATAAATTTGGTAGAACGACATCATTACCATTTCCGAGGCGAAATTATTTTCCCACATCCCCATACGATGTTATCAAGGAAAATACCGAGAGGGGATTACATACATTGATATTATTGGACATCGATATGTTAATAAATAATGCAATAGATATCCTACTAAGGATCGAGAAGAGGAGATTGGAGGGAATCTTCAATGAAGATAGAATGTGTGTTGGTGTTGCGAGACTTGGTAGCGAGGATTCAATAATAAAATATGGAAGGGCAGAATCTATCAGAGAATACGACTTTGGTAAGCCACCGCACTCCTTAGTTGTTCCCGGAGAGTTGCACTTTATGGAGGAAGAATATCTGAAATTCTTTAGGATTTAAAAATTAGAATTCTGTTCTAATTCTCCTTATGATTTTCTCCAAATTCTTCTTATTATCGAATTTCGATACGATAGAATTCAATTCTTCTTTATCACAATTTTTCATTTCCTTTGCGAATTCTATCATGTTTGGAATTGCTCTGACGATATTATCTACGATGCTTATGGTTGCATATTGAGATGTTCTCGACAGTGGATTTAAATCAATTGAGATAACATTCTTCCGCATTCTTACTAGGGATTCCGTTCTGTCTCCATCTTCCAATGGAACCAAAACGGTGTCAGAAATCCATATTCCATCGGGATTGACTCTCGCCCTTTCCGAATCTAATCCCGGTATGAGTTTGTATTTTTCTCCAGATATAAGAACCTCTTTGGCACCATTCTCTCTTAGAATCTTCTTGATTAATTCCTCCCTCTCTCTACTCCCATGGAATAAATTCACTTCAATCTTTGAATTTGTTATGTCTGCCAATTCCACGATACCTCTCGGAACTAATGCTACCGTATTGCCATTAACAGAAATTACTGGATTTTTGGATAAGAGAAGCATAGCAATTGCCACTCTCTCCGCAATTTCTCCCTCCTCAGTCGTCCTCTCTCCAAGTAAATAATCGAATGCTTCCCCCCTACCATGTGCAATAAGTCCCGCCTCTGTTACGAACCCATCCCTTAAGCCGTTTATCAATAGCTGTCTCTGAATAAGTGATTTATATCTCGGATGAGATCTCGGAATTTTCATTTCAGGTTATTTTTCCCTTTATCATCCTAATTAGTTCCTCCTTCTTTGGGACCTCCCCAACGAATACCGGCTCGTCATCGATTACAAATGATGGTGTTGATGCTATCTGATATTGCAGCGCCAAGAAAAAATTGTCATCTTCGTCAATATTCAGTATGGAATAATCTACTCCATCCCTCAATTTCAGTTCCTCGGCAATTTCTTTCATAACCCTCTTTGCGGAGGGACACCTTGGACAATTTTTCGAAACAAAGAGTTTTAATCTCGTCATTTTTTGGATTTTAATGCTATGACATCCCCCTGGGTGCCGTATCTTGCCCTGTCCCTGAGTTCTGCGATCTTGCCCTTGTTCCATCCAGATATATTCTGATAGTATCCAGTGATTCGAGACCAGTAGTCAATTCTGGTTGAATTGCAATTCGGACATCTATCCACAAAGCCTCCCGTCACAAATGAACAGTCCCTGCATACAGATAAATCC
>QMZM01000025.1 GCA_003663175.1 Candidatus Altarchaeales archaeon
CGACTCGAGGGTCTTCTTTTCCTCGAGTTCCTCCTGGAGCTGGGAGATCCTCTCTCTCAGAGAAGCGAGTTCTTCTGTTTGTTTCGTTGCGGACTGGAGTTGTTCGTCCTTGAGTCTTAGTTCTTCTTGGAGCTGGGAGATTCTCTCCCTGAGAGAATCGAGTTCTTGTATATGTTTCATTGCGGATTGGAGTTGCTGGTCTTTGAGTCTTAATTCGTCTTGGAGTTGAGAGATCCTCTCTCTCAGAGAATTAAGTTCTTCTGTTTGTTTCATCGCGGATTGGAGTTGTTCATCCTTGAGTCTTAGTTCCTCCTGGAGCTGGGAGATTCTCGACTCGAATTCCTTCAATTTTTTTAATTTTTCTTCATTCTCCCTTAGAAATCTATTCCTTTCCATCAATTTCTTTTTTATAATCTCAATTTCCGCAATCTTTTTATTCAATTTCTCCTCCATCTCCTTCAATTTTGCTTCTCTTTTATCGACTTCCTGAAGCCTCTCGATAAATTCGCTCTCTCTTTTCTCCAGTTCGGCCTGCATCTCCTCAATCGTCTTCTTTATTCTATTTAGAATTTCCTCTTTTTTTGCTAACTTCTCTTCCCTCTCCTTTAACTCCAATTCATCGCCAAAGAATGTCTTCAACTCCAGTTCTCTTTTCTTTAGATATTCTTCTCTTTTATTCAGTTCCTGCTCCCTCCTCGCCAATTCCTGCATCATCCTCTTTAATTCCAAATCGCTGACCATTTTTTTTAAGAAATTTACCTAAATTTGTATTTATTTTTATAGAATAAAAATGTTCATCATCCCTTCTCTATTAAATCAACTCTATTTTTTTCCTTATATGGCTTATTTACGACATTAAATATGCCTTCTGCCTTTTTTTCACCTATCCCCTCTACCTCCATAAGTTCCTTTTTTGATGCATTCATTACATTTTTTACACTGCCAAACCTCTCAAGTAGTCTCTTTGCTAATACCGCTGAAACACTTGGCAACGATTCCAAAACGAATCTCTGTCTCTCCTCCAATGTCAATGGTTTTCTCTCACCACGCAATGCAATTTCCTTCTCCTCTGGGAATTGTTCACGCTTTGCAATAATTAAAAGCAAATTTGCAGTATCCTCTTCATTAATTGTTGGGATTATGGAAATTCCAAAATCTATTGCAAGTGATATTAATGCACCTCTTATCGCATTTGGATGAATATCTCTAAGTGAGTATAAATCTCTATCTCCTTCGATAATCATTATTGGAATCTCAAAATTCCTTGCCAATTCTTCTGCCTGTAAAAGTAATCTCTTATCGATTATTGATTGTAGGAAATCGCTTATTGTCTTTCTCTCAACAACAATTCTATCGCTCAATATAAAATCCCCAACCTCAAGTCTCTTTATCTCAATTCTCGCTTTATCTCTTAATATTCTTAAAATTTCAGAATTCTTTTCCCTAATATCAACATATATCTTAACCCTCTTCTCCTCATCCCTCTCCAATTTAGCACCATAGTTAAGTAGGCTCTGCTGACCAAAATTAACATCGAATCTTCCTCTCATATCTCTTATAATCCTCGCCATCCTCCTTTCTTTATAAACTGATGCCCAATAATATGCCTCATCTCTCGTTCCCTTCGCCATCATTATTATGACCTTTCCCGCTCTACTCCTCCCAGTTCTCCCCCTTCTTTGTATTGACCTTATCTCGGATGGAATCGGCTCGTAAAAGATTACCAAATCGACCCTTGGGATGTCTATACCCTCCTCGGCAACCGATGTTGCAACCAATACATTATAAATCCCCTTTCTAAAATTTTCCAAAACCTTCATCTGCTCCCTTTGGGTCATTCCTTTTTTACCATCCCTTGATGCCTGTCCAATAAATTCATGAGCACAGATAGAATTCTCATTTAATTTCTCAACTATCTTATCAACGGAATCCCTATATTGGGTGAAGATTATAATTTTATTATCCTTATGCTCCTTTACGATCTCAACCAATCTATCTAACTTTGGATGATCGATTCCAAGAATAGAGAAATCGTGGACTGTCCTCGCCAAATCTATCATTCTTGAATCAGAAAATAATTTCCTCATCGCCCTCGATTTCTGTCTTTTCAATCTTTCCAAATAATTGTCAAGAGAAGAGATGCCCTGAGTTTCCAATAACTCCAGGGCATGGTTCAATTTTAGTGCCGAAGCAACTAAGGACGCCTGCTGATACGAATCCAAGCCGGATACTATCTCCTTCCTTATCTCCGATTGAACCTCCAACAGTGTTCTTTTGTTTATCTTCGTTAGGTCTGATGTCTCAAGATAGCCCATCGACTTTAATTCCCTCAACTCCTCGCGAAGAATCTCCTCAATTTTCTTCTTTACACTGATAAATTCGTGGGGCAACTCAACTTTAACCCAGTCTATTTTAACACTCTGGATATATGGCTTTACATCTATGTCATGATCCGTCTTCGCCTCAATCCTCTCTATAAATAAATTACTACAGATTTCATTTACTATTTCATTATCGGAACTGGGAGATGCCGTCAATCCAAGAATTAATTTATTTCTTGCGGTCTTCATGTATTCCCGGGCGATATTAACATAGGAATAATTTCCAACCGCGCGATGGCACTCATCAAATATTATCAATGATACATTCTCTAAACTTAAACCTCGTAATAAGTCGTTCTCTATTGTCTGGGGTGTTGCAAATATTATTCTGTTTTCATTCCACAATTTTTCCCTCTCTCCAACTGGGGTCATTCCCGTCAATACAACCATGTCTTCAATATTCAATATTCTTTTAAATGTCTTGTGATGCTGTACTGCCAATGGTCTTGTTGGTGCTAAGAACAAAATCTTTGAGTCTGGAAATTTATGGAGTCTATAAGCGGAGACCATTGCGGCAATAATTGTCTTTCCAAGACCAGTTGGCAACACAACCAGGGTATTTGCATCGATTGCCCTTGAAACTATGCATTCTTGATATTTTCTGAGTGATATCGTCTCTGGTTTCACTAATGGGTGATCAACATACATTTTTATCATAAATTTATCATAAATTAAATAATACTCTGATAACTTCCGAGAATCTTGAGGAATGTTGTCTTATCCCTTATCGAATCTATTGCATCCTTTACATTTTTGTCATTCAAAGAGCCTTCAAAATCCATAAAGAAGAAGTATTCACCAAGTTTCCTCTTTGATGGTCTTGATTCGATCTTTGTTAAATTTATATTCCTTTCTGCAAATTCCTTAAGAAGATGATACAACGCCCCCGGTCTGTCTCTGAGCGCAAAAATGATCGATGTTTTTCCCCCCTTTCCCTCCCTCTTCGATATTACAATAAATCTCGTCTGACTTTTTGCATCCTCTATATTTTCATAGAGTATCTTCATTCCATATTCAATTGCAGTTTCCCTTGGACCTATTGCCGCATATCCCCTTAAATTCTTTAATTCGAGAATTGCCGCCGCCGTGCTTTCATGCCTCTGTAATTTGACACTCGGAAATCTTTTCCTCAGAAATCTTCTCGCCTGTGCAAGTGCTTGTGGATGAGAGATCACAGCAAGAATTTCATTCTCATTCGTCTCTTGAGTGGTGACCAAGCATAGATTTATATCAAGAATTATTTCCTTGTATATCTTTACATCATATTCTAAAAGGCAATCCATTGTTATATTTATACTACCCTCAAGAGAATTTTCAATAGCAACAACTCCAAAATCTATGCCCTTAGAAACCGCATCGAATACCTCATCCACCGTATCACAATATCTAATTCTACAATCTTTAAATATTTTTCTTGCCGCAATTTCGGTGAATGTGCCCTTGGGCCCAAGAACTGCAACCTCCGGGGCGTTTATTTTCAAATTATTCAAATTATATTCTACATTCCTACAATAATCAATTATCCTCGCGAATAATTCCCGGATGAAATCTTTATCAAGAATCGTGGACTTCGAAACATTCTCGAGAATTTCATTTTCTCTTTCCATATCTCTAATCTTCATATCCCTCTCAATTTTTAATTTCCCTATTTCCCTAACAATTTCAACCCTCTTTTCAATAAGTCTTGCTATCTCTAAATCAATTTCATCAATCTTGTGCCGAAGTTTTATTAACTTATCTTGCATTTTTCCATGCACCGACAACATCTATATCCTCACCCCCGATCTCGGTTGTTCTTTTTCTTATTCTTACCGAGACCGGGAGTTTAATTGCCGAACCGACAATAATTGCCTCCCCTCTATATAAACTTGGTAAATCCCTCACAATGTCCTCTGTAACACTCTCTACAGATTGTCTTATATACTCCTGATCCGATGGATTTACAATCTTCATTATTATCTGAGTATTGCATTGAGATAAGATATCCGCGTCTAATCTATTGGGTCTTTGACTTACTATACAAAGACCGACTCCAAATTTCCTACCCTCGCGAGCAATCTTCTTCAATATTGACTTTGATAGAATCTTTCTATCTTCAGTTGTTCTCGGCGCAAAGTTGTGCGCTTCTTCAATGACAATGAATGTTGGAACTATGGCATCCCCTTTACCCTCATTAACATATTGCTTTCTCTCCTCGAATATCCTTCTGCTTATTGCCGCAATTATTGTCTCGCTGATCCTCTCATCCGCATCGGACAAATCTATTACAGTGAGTTGATTTCTTGCAACAATTTCATTGAGAGGTGTTCCATCGAGTTTGAATATCTCCATTCTGCTTAATCTATCAATTCTCCTCATTAGTGCGCCTATGGTGGACAAACCAACCCTCTTTGCCATATCTCTCAAATACTCAACAGGAATAATTTCGCTATTCACATCCTTATTTTCCTTCAATTCATAGATCAGTGAGAGAATTCCCCTTATAACCTCTAAATCGTATTTATCATAGAATTTCTTAGCAATTACGAGAATCTCGTCCAATAGGTCTCTTTGCGGTTCCGTTATATCGGGAATCAGATTTGTGAAGTCTCCAATTCCAAGTGATGATGTTTCTATGCATATCTTATCCCTGCCTCTAAAACTAAAGACCCTTGTAGTTGAATCTGGAGTCTTTATACATTTATATTCGCCATGGGGATCAAATATGACAATCGAACCATTCTTCTTTAATAATTCCTCGACCAGGACACCAACCGTATAGCTTTTTCCGGCTCCCGTCATTGCCAAGATTGCACAATGTCTTGAGACGAGGTCATTTATTGATAAATAGACTGGAACGCTCTCTCTTGCAGATAGTGCACCTATAAGTGCTGACTTCTCCTCATCTTGTTTTAATATTCTCTTCAGAGTCTCATTCCTCGCAAGCCGAACTGGAGACCCAGGTTTTATTCCATATCTCGGCAATTCAAGTCCATTACCATGCTCATAGCCGAGAATCTTTACCGTCGGGACTGGATATTCGCCTTCGATGAGAATTATATCATCCAGCCTTAAATCTCGACCGAATTCATCGGGAAGTAATTCATTTGATATTGTAATTTCCTTTATTATTCCAAGAATTTCATTCCCAGTCACCGCCTCCTTGGTTGTGACAAATTCGTCCCTCTTCACATACTTCTCCATACCCTTCTTTATAACAAATCTGAAACCTCGAAGAGTGGTTGCCCCAATAACCTGCCCAATCTCCATTATAAATAAATATAAGTCTTTCACGCATAAATTATTTAATGAAATTGATGAGATTAAAATGGTCACTGCACTAATCATTGGAAGATTTCAGCCATTCCACTTCGGTCATCTAAAACTAATAGAATGGGCTGCGGATCATGTTGACTCGATAATTATAGGAATTGGGAGTTCTCAAGAGAGTCATACATGGGAAAATCCATTCACTGCTCGGGAGAGAAGGAGAATGATAGAAAAGTCCCTCAGAACCATTAGAAATTACAAAATCTATGAAATTCCAGATGTTGATAACGACCAGATCTGGGTAGCACATGTAAAGAGAATAGTTCCAAAATTTGATGTTGTCTATACAAATGGCGAATTAGAGAAGAGGCTATTTAGAGAGGCGGGATTTGAAGTGAGATCCACACCATTCTTTAAGAGAAATCTCTACTCTGGTACCGAAATAAGACGAAGAATAGCGAGTGGTGAGAGATGGGAATCCCTGGTTCCTCAAGGTACGGTAGATGTGATAAAGGATGTTAATGGTGAGAGAAGAATCAGGGAATTGGCGCGATTTATATAAATTTATATAATATTCAACAATTAGACAAAAATGATAAAGGCGAAATTCGATGGCGAAGAAATTACCATGGGGGTGGGAAAATTTTTTTCCCAATTTAGTTTATCCGCAAATATGTGGACAACTCTCGCCCTTATACCCGCATTCTTTGGTTTTCTCAGTCTCTATTCTGGGGATATGGCATCCGCATTACTCCTGTTTATTATCTCCGGTTGTATTGATGCAATCGATGGGGCGGTTGCAAGGGTGACGGGAAATGTAACAAGATTTGGGGCATTTTTAGATGGAATAGTAGACAGATATGTTGAATTTTTTCTCTATATTGGATTACTCTTTTATATGGAAAATTTTATTCAGATGGAATTTATTATGCCATTCTATTTCTGGATTTCATTACTGATATTTGGCGCAGTAATGCCAACCTATGTTAGGGCATACGCCGACCATCGTGGCTTAATAAAGGATAAAAAAGAGCAGAGGGAGATGGGTGGATTGATCGAGAGGGCGGAGAGATTAACGATTCTATATGTGGGAATGCTTTTTTCTATATTCGATTCGAATTATATTCTATATTTTGTCGCATTATTGGCAATATTGACAAATTTCACGGCAATTCAGAGGATATGGTTCGTCTTAAGTAGATATGCCAAAGATCAAGACAAGAAAAATTCACGAAGTGAACAGACAAAATTCACCTAAGTGAATTTTGAGTGCCAATTCACAGAGTGAATTGAGCATTTTTATGCCGAAGATAAAGTATACTTTATCTTTATGGTAAAAAATGATGATCCCCCCAGAAGAACTAACAAGAAAGAAATTGGCGAAATTACTCATAGACAAGCACCATAGATTCCTGAAGAAATATCGGAGGGAACTCGAGGTGTTAGAAAGAGTTATTCTCCTTATGGAGAAGGAAGAGCAGCTGGAATATTGGGCCAAGGTGGCATATGAGGATGGGGATGATGAGGGGTATGAAAAATTTCTGAAGCAGAGGGAATTGACGGATAAGAAAATATCGCAGTCTATAGGGGAGTTAAAGAGAATTAACCCCGATATTAAGAAAAATGAGTTTAAGAAGAGACACTCATTCCTGTTAAAGAGCATGAAGGAACATAGAAGTGCCCTGGATTACTGGAATCGCATCTATAAAGATTCAAGAATTTGATGGGAGAATGAACGAAAGGGAGATAAAAAGGATGGTGGAATCCCTCAGGAATGAAATTGAGAAGAGGAAGAAGAGGATAAATTCCCTACTCGCAGAAATTAGAATTCACAAAAGAGAGGCCGAAAGGATAAGGACCAATAGGGACAAGGCAGTGAAAGAATTCAAGGAATTGATAGAGAAGAGAAGGGAGATAAATGCAGAGATAAGAAATATTAGTGAGAGAATTTCGAGGTTGAGAAATGAGAGAAATTCGCTTTTAAATCGGAAAAAATCCATGCTGGAGAAGATAAGAAGTTTGAAAGTGGAGAGGGATTGTCTGAATAGAAAGGCGAGGGGAAGTTATGACCACTTGATGAATATCCTAAGGAATAAGGTCGATGAGATATGCAATATTGAGATGCCACTCGAAAAAGAAATTAAGATGTTCGACAGGATTCTTGATATTAGGGAAAGGATCATAACTGCCGTCAAAGCCGACAAGAAGCACGATGAAATTTCCAACATCTATCAAGAAATAAAGGAGATAAATGAGAAAATTTCTAAAATAAACAAGGAAATGCAATTTAATTCCGAAGAGATAAAAATCCTTAGAAATAATATATCGGAATTTAATCGGAAGATTGATGATAAAAAAAGAGAGGCGGACGAATTCCATAGAAAATTGTTGGAGAAGTATGATATTATAAATCCCATTAAGGGGGAGATCGATGAGATTAAGGGGGAGATCGATGAGATTCGGGAGAGATTGGACCCATTGAACGAAAAACTCAGAGAGATAAAGAGAAAGAGAGATGATGAGAAAAATAGAATGATGGCGATGAAGATAAGGGAGAAATTAAAGAAATCGAAGAGAATAAGTATTTATGATTTGAGATTGCTCATCGAAAAGGAAATGTTAAAATGACTTTATAAACTCTATCTCTTCGTCTGTGATGTCATATCTCTCCTTTAGCACGTTTTCATCCAATTTCCCATTATTGATTAATATCCCGATAAGTGGTATGTACTGCTCCGCTATAATCCTCGAGGATGAATGTAAATGCGTAGATAATTTCTGACCAATACTCTTTTTCATGTTTCTTTCCTTCTTTGTTTTCCCCAACCTTGCAAAATACGCTGGAAATTGATACCTCACAAAATTTATACCATTGGACCTCGAGATGGATGCGCCACTTATGAATATATTCACATATCTCAAAAAGCCCCAGTATTGTCTCCTTATTATCCTACCAAGGAAGATATCCGCCCTTGATAGGTAATAGTATGCCTTCTCTATATCATTTTTATCCCTATATACCCTCGGTAGATTCTCATCAACCCACAGCAACACATCCCTTGGTTGTTCGTCGAGACTCATTAAAGATTTATATGCCTTACTAAAATCCCCCTTTATTAGTATCATGCTGAGAGCCTTATATATCTCCATTGACCTATCCCTTATTGATAGAATTCCCAAATCCTCCAATTCAATCTTCTTTCTGCCTTTTGCAATAGTTTCGAGGTCATTTATCGCCGCCCTTATATCTCCATTTGAATTTTCGGCGATCTTCATCAATACCTCATTAGTGGTGGGGATTCCCTCAATTCTACAAATTCTATACAAGATGTTCTTTATTGATGCAGAACTCAATCTCCTCGTTGAAATCTTATTGCATAATCTCTTCACACTACTCAATCTCTTTGAATTTATATCGGAGGTAATTAATATTGTTGGATTTTTCGTCCTCCTTAAGAGTTCTGTTATCTTCCTCATATCTGGCACCATATCAACATTGTCAATAACTATCAACTTTCTCTTTCCATACAGTCCCATACTCTGTGATATTGCAATTGCATTCTCAATGTTTCTCTCAGTTATCTCTACAATATCGAAATCGAACTCATTTGCAATCACCTCAACAAGAGCAGATTTACCCGTACCTGGGGGTCCATAGAGGAGTAGTGGTTTCTTCCAGTCGTATCTCTTCAGAAATTCAACAAGTGTTCTATTACCAATTATTTCACTAAATCTCCTTGGTTTGTATTTCTGAATCCACATATCACAAGATACAAAAACATATTAGATTAAAAACGATAAATATATATATTAAAAAGGACAAAATAAAATAATTAGATTAAAATTAAGTTTTGACTAAAATCCCGAGGTAGTAAAAAATGGATGAACCGATTATAAGGTCTGGAAATGTAATAAATACAATTCTCAATCGTGTTAGCGAAAATATCGACTTGCTTATAAAGTTAAGCGTGATGGTGGGAATATTTATTCTATCTGCTATCATTGGCTATATGGTGGGTTATATAGCATCTGTGATATTGCGAAGATTACTATTGAGAGAGAAGGTCCAGGAGGTGTTGATTAAGTATGGAGCAACAACAAGTAATCTATGGAAATCTATAGTAAATTTTCTATCTACATGTTCTCTACTTTTAGTGGGTTCGGCGGTAATTACGGGGATATTCATCCTAATTGGAGAGCCAATATTTAATGAGGTATTCCTATTCGTATGGAATACATATCTCTTCATACTCTTTGTTATTATGGGTTATCTTATCAGTGGAGTGTCATGCAAATTTGTAAAGGATGTCCTTTCATCTATTAATTTTGAAGAGGAACTAAAGAAGTACAAGGTTTCGGAATCCTTTGGTGGAATTCCAATATCTACAATAATAGCAACAGTAGTGAAGTGGTATGTCTTTGTAATTGTTGTGACATTCATAATACTTGAGATAACGACCATGGGTTCACTTGCAGATAAGAATTTTGTGCTTTATCGGATCATGAATCTTCTCTATGACTACATCCCAAACGCCCTTCTCGGTTTTGTGGTGCTGTCAATTTCACTTATATCGGCAAATTTTGTAGGGAATAAGATAAAATCCTATAAGTTGGTATTCAGTGATACAATAGCACTTGGTGTTGAAATAGCAATTATATTCTTTGGTATAGTCTTGGCACTTCCCCACTTCGGAATCAAGAATGTCCAGATATTGGAGTATTCATTTCTTCTTTTAATGGGTGGAATTTCCCTCGGACTTGCAATTGCCATAGGTCTTGGCTTAAAGGAGTCTGTTGCCCATATAAGCCGAAAATACGAGAAGAAGATTAAGTAGGATAAGGTGTTCTATTAAGTGAGGACTATATCAAAAGAGAGACGAGGTCATCTACCTTCCTTATAACCTTAATCCCCTCCATTCCCTCGAGTTTTTCTACATTCCTTAGGTCAATACTCCTAATCCTGATCTTGATTTTTTCACCAAAACTTATTGCATTATACTTACATTTATCGATACAGATAAGACATGCATTGCACTTAAGTATGTTTACTCTGATTTTATCACTTCTATAGAGCGCATAATTTGGACATACCTCCATGGGGATGCACTTACTACAATTCCTACATTTTTTAGAATTTATATTCAGTGGGATTTCAGTTATCTGTTCCCTCTCCACATCAGTTGGCAACACAAATACTGGAACATTACACTTAATGGCCTGAGCAGCAACATTACTCACTAAGGAATCCGCAATCCCATAAACAATCTTCGCAACGGTGTTTGCGGTGCATGGGGCAATTAAAACCTTATCATATTCCTTCATTGCAAGCCTTCCAACAATTATGTCGCCGCTATAGCCTCGTTCTCTCTCCTTAATTACATTTATGGAGATATTCTCTATCTCATCATAGAGACCATACATTCTAACAACCTCAAGTCCCGCATTCGAGAACAGAGCAATTATCTCATTTTCCTCAGAAATATTTTTCATAAATTTGAAGGTATCGGTAAGAAAATGACCGGCTCCGGTGATGCACCACAAGATCCTCATGTTAATTTTATAGAAAATGAGAAAATTAAAATATGTATACATTTCCAAGTTATAATAATGAACTTCTATATTTAATGCTATATCCAAAAATGTCATCAATAGACCAGAGGTTGTGGAAAAGGATAAAGAGGGTTTCAGAAAATCTTAGAAGGGAGGATGCCGTTCTTGTAGTTAGTCATCACGATGCCGATGGAATTACGGCATGTGCAATAATCGTTAACCTACTAAAAGAAATGGGAAAGGATGTTGAATTTAAGATATTGAGGCAGTTGGATAGTGTTACTATAGATAGCATAAATTCTACCGATAGAACGATAGTATTTACCGATATGGGCTCTGGTCAATTATCTTTACTGAGAGAGAGGGGATTAAAGAATTTCTACATAATTGATCATCATCCACCCGAGATGGATTATAAAAATCAGGTAAACCCGCATCAATATGGCTATGATGGAGGTATTGAAATCTCTGGGGCGGGGGTTGCGTATCTTGTTGCCAAATCCTTGGGTAACGAGAGCATGGCACATCTTGCGATTATAGGAGCGGTTGGGGATATGCAAGACTCTGATGGAAAATTGCACTCATTAAATAGAATTATTCTAAATGACGGGGTAAGGAATAAATTGATAAAAGTCAAGAATGATTTGAGGTTGTTTGGGAGACAGAGCAGACCGATTCAGTATATGCTCGCATACTCATCTGACCCCTTTCTGCCGGGGCTGACGGGAAATCCAAATGCGTGCATTGAATTTATAAAAAATCTGGGGATCTCTCCGAAGAGAGAAGACAACTCATGGAAGAGTTATGTAGATTTGACATTTGATGAGAGGAAAAAATTGGCAACCGCCCTATACATCCATCTCCTCGACTGTAATGTTCCAGAATTTATAATTCAGGGCATGATCGGAGAGGTCTATACACTCCTGAATGAAGAAAAAAGAACAGAATTGAGGGATGCAAAGGAATTCTCAACATTACTTAATGCCTGCGGAAGACAAAATAAATCTGAGATTGGAGTGCATATATGTCTTGGGGACAGGGGAAAATATCTAAAAAAGGCGAGAAGCGTACTACAGAAACACAGACTAATGCTGAGGGAAGGTATAGAATTCCTTACAGAGAAGGGCGTCGAGGAATTATCGAATTTGTATTTCTTTGACTCAGATGGAAAGATCGATGAGAACATAATTGGTGTCATCGCGGGCATGGCATACGGTGCGCAGATCGTTTCTCCAAATAAGCCGGTGATCGCATTTGCAATTGATAAAGAAAATCCAGAATTCCTGAAGGTATCGGCAAGAGCAAATTGGTCCTTGGTGAGGAGAGGGATTCACTTGGGCAATGCAATGAGATCGTGCAGTAGGGATGTTGGCGGTGAGGGCGGTGGTCATGATATCGCTGCCGGTGCGAGAATACCAAGGGAATCCAAGAATGAATTCCTGAATATTGTCAATGAAACCTTCAAGAAACAACTCGGGGATTGATATTTATTTATAAATTCCTATAGCATAAATTCACACAGGGAAGATGGCTAGAATGCATGCAAGAAGGAAGGGGAAGTCTGGTTCAAAACACCCATGGATAACTGGGAAACCAGATTGGGTAGCATACGATATAAACGAAATAGAAGAATTAATTGTAAAACTTGCAAAGGACGGAAATACGCCAAGCATGATCGGTTTAATTCTTAGAGATCAGTATGGAATTCCATCAGTAAAGGACATTACTGGGAAGAAATTGGGATATTTTTTAAAGAAGAATAATCTTTATGGGGATATTCCGGAGGACCTACATAATCTGATAAAAAAGGCGGTAAACCTAAGAAAGCATCTGGAACAACATAGAAAGGACATACATAACAGGAGAAGTCTTCAGTTAATAGAGTCAAAGATAAGGAGGCTCGTTAAATATTACAAGAGATCTGGGAGATTACCTGAGGATTGGATTTATGAGCCAGAAAAGGCTAAGCTCCTAATATAAAAATATAAAAAATGAAATTCAAGGCAATAATGGTTGCGGAATCGAGAGATGCAAAAAGCATTTCAGATTCATTAAATGTTGATAATCTATCAGATAAAAAATCGGGAATTTTTGTTGAGAGTAGAGCAATTGATGATAAAATAATCACAATAGTTAATACAAATAAGTTGGGAACATTACTTAATACCTTAGATGATATAATAAGATGTCAGATTATCGCAGAAAATTTATTAGGAGAATAAAATGGCAAAGAAATTAAAGTCGTGGAGGGACAAATCCTTCTACAAGATTATTGCACCAAAGAATTTCGATTCGAAGGAGATCGGGGACACGATGGCGGACAACCCAAAAAAGTTAATGGGACGATCGGTTGAGGTTTCATTGGCAGACCTAACCGGGGATTTATCAAAGCAACATCTCACCTTGATATTTGAGATAGTTGATGTCAAGGGGGATAGAGCATATACCAAATTTAAGAAATTTGTGGTAAACCCCGGCTATATAAGGGCAAAGATAAGAAAGGGCTCTAGTAAGATCGATTATGTCGGGAATATAGACTTAGATAAATCTAAGGTTCAAGTTAGGGTTGTGACAATAACCCACCAGAACATAAAGACATCAAGAAAACATGAGATAATAAGAATCATTACAGAAACTCTAAGGAAATACAAAGGAATGAAATTGGATGATTTTATTCAATTAACCCTATTTGGCAGAGTTGGGACAGAGATATATAAGAATGTTAAGAAGATAGCGGCCATAAGAAGAGTGGAGGTTGAACATGTCAGGATTCTGTAGTTTCTGCAACTGACTTCACCACTTGGATTTCACCACAGTAATTGGGTACTGCTCTCCTAATTAACGATAATCTACAATAATCGAGTGCTAAATGGCGAAGTTAGGTAGATATCACAATCACTGCCCCTTTGAAGACCCGAGGACTTCTGACGACTTAACAAAGACCTGAACTCTGATTCAAATGCCGAGGGCGGGACTTGAACCCGCGACTTCCACGTATCTCAGCACGAGTGCCTTTTCTTGGAGCTTATGAGCGTGGCACTCTAACCATCTGAGTTA